>JBFKOE010000041.1:0-12044 GCA_041629015.1 Gammaproteobacteria bacterium | reverse complement strand
GGTCACGGCGGCCTGCGCCAGGCCGACCAGCAGGATGCGGCCCGCCAGCCGGGCACGGCGTCCCGCGAACAGGGCGGGGCGAGTCATCAGCGCGCCCCGGCCTCGGCGTACAGGGGCTCCGCGCAGGGCTCGGGCGGCGTCGCCGCGCGCCGGGCCCCACGGGGTTCGGCGACGGCGGTCGCGGGCTGCGCCGGATTCCGCGGTCCCGGGCGCCAGGCGCCGGCGCTCAGCGAGGGCTTGTCGATGATCGGCATCCCGGTCACCGCCTCGGCCTCGCGGCAGGCGAGCTCCGAGGCCGTGAGCAGGCCGCTGACGGCCACGACCGGCAGATCGCGGGCCTTGAGCCAGGCCACACCGGAGCCGGCACCGAGCGCATCGCCGGCCGCGAAGAAGATGCTGTCGACCGCGCGGCGAAAGAGCTCGGACTCGAGCAGCTCGGCCGTCTCCTGCTGCAGCAGGCCGTCGGCCACCTCCAGCACGATCGCGGTGGCGCCCTGCTCGGCCAAGTGGGCGACCAGCGTGCCGAGGATCCATTCGATCTCCCGCTGCGGAACCTTGAAGGTGGAGGCATAGCCGGCGTCGGTGAAGTCCACCGCCTCGATCGCGCCCGCGTCGACCATCGACCAGCGGTCACCGCCCGCGCCCGTGCCGGTGATCTTGGCCGCACCCACGCGGTGCCCCTGCACGCTCAGGCCGTGGATCAGGCTCGCCGCGGTGGTCGTCTTGCCCGCGTTCATGGCCGTGCCGACCACGGCGACGACGTGCGGGCGCTCGGCCGGCAGCTCGGCCTGGGGCAGCGCCCAGTCCGCCAGGTTGACCCGCTTGCCGGAGCGGTCGGCAACCAGACCCAGCGGGGTGATCCGGGTGGGGCGCTTCATGCGGCTGTGGCGCGAGATGCAGCGCGCGGCGACGCCGCCGGCGGCCACCAGGTCGCACTGGCCGAGATCGTCCGGGACCAGGGCCTCGAACTGGTCCGGCGCGTAGCGGTTCGCGTAGCTGACCAGGATTTCGTCGCCGATGTGCAGGTGCGCGCGCCGCCCGCTGGCGAGCTCGATGCGCTGGTGCTGGCCGATGCGGTCGACGCGCGCCAACACGAGATCGCCCGGGCGCGGCGTCGCCGGCGCGGGCAGCAGGCTCCGGATCACTCGCAGGGGCACCCGACGCACGCTGTAGGCGGCCTTCACGGCGGCCAAGCGGCGGTCATCGATGGACTGCGCGGCATCGCTGGGGCTGGTCTTGGGGGTCAGGCTGACGACTTGGGCTTGGCGTTCCATGGTCTTGTTCCTCGAATCGGGGGTAGCTGTGTCTGCATTCCCTCTAACAAGCCGCGTGCCAACATGGGCGAGCGCCGCCGCGCAGCCGGCTACCCGGGCTTGAGATACCGCGCGCCAAGGCTCTTATCTAGCTGAATTTAAACCTGGAAATAAGGCACATTGCCGCGGGCTCGGGGTAGGGGGACGCGCGAAGGCGGGGAGCGCGCGGCGCGAGGGCTTACGGATTCCTGGGGCTTCCTGCGGGGGCAGGTGGGGTATTTGCCCCACCAATTTGGGCCGAATTTCCCAATTATGCTTTCGGCGAGCCGCGCAGGGGCTGCGCGCATTTGGCGGGTGGGCACTGCTGGCCGCGCTGTGCAGCCAATGGATCGCCCCACCGGTCAGGTGGGCTGCAGCTGGTGCTCTACGCCTCGCCCCGCGCCGGGTAGTCGTTCTTGATGATGAAGTCGAGCGCCCCGAGGAGTTCCTTGAAGTGCGGGCGGGCGAAGGGCATGGTCTGGATGCTGGCCGCGTAGAGGGTCTGGTCGGGACGCACCAGGAACAGCCCCGGCTCGTTGAAAAGATCCGGCTCGACGACGCCGACCGAGGTCTTGCCGCGGCTGCTGGAGATGAAGAGTCCCCATGCCCGGGCCTGCTCGATGCCGAGCTCGTATCCCACCGCGAGCGCGTCCAGTCCCCACTCGGACTTCGCCTGGCGTGCCCGCTCCTCGGTGTCGGTGCTCACGGCGACCGCACCCACGCCGCGCGACGCGAACTCGTCCAGGTTGCGGTTGAGATCGCTCAGGTAGGGTCGGCAGATGGGGCAGTGCAGGCCGCGATAGGCGACGATGAGGGAAAAGTTCTCCGGCTTCTGCTCGGAGAGCCGCCACTCGCCGCTGCCGACCAGCTTCACGTGCAACTCGGGTGTCTTGGTGCGGGGCTTGATCGTGCTCATGGCGGGCTCCTGGCGGTGTCGATGCGGCCGGTAGGGAAGGGATGAGCGGCGCCGCGGCCGGCTGCTCGCGGGCGGGATCGGCGCCTCGCTCCAAGGCTAGTCGCCGCCGCGACGCGGTCAAGCGCCGTGTCCTGCGGTCTCAGACGTCCACGACCGGCGCGGCGCTCCGGATCTCGGCGCTCGCCTGGTCAGCGTATTTCTCGAAGTTCTCGTTGAACAGGCCTGCCAGGCGCTTGGCCATCGCCTGGTAGGCCGCCAGGTCGCTCCAGGTGTTCTGCGGGATCAGGGCCCGGTCCGGGACGCCGGGGCAGCGCGTGGGGACCTCGAAGCCGAATACCGGATCGGTCACCGTGGGCGCCTGCGCCAGCTCGCCCGAGTGAATGGCGTCGAGGATTGCCCGCGTGTGCGCGATGCTCATGCGCTGGCCGACGCCGTAGGGGCCGCCGGTCCAGCCGGTGTTGACCAGCCACACCGCGACCTGGTGGCTGCGGATGCGCTCGGCCAGCAGTTCGGCGTAGCGGGTGGGGTGCCAGACCAGGAAGGGCGCGCCGAAGCAGGAGGAGAAGGTCGCCTGCGGCTCGGTCACGCCCATCTCGGTGCCGGCCACCTTGGCCGTGTAGCCGCTGATGAAGTGGTACATCGCCTGCGCGGAGCTCAGGCGGCTGACCGGGGGCAGCACGCTGAAGGCGTCGCAGGTCAGGAAGATCACGTTGCCGGGCGTGGCGCCGAGGGCGGGAGTCTTGGCGTTGGGGATGAACTCCAGCGGGTAGGAGCAGCGGGTGTTCTCGGTCAGCGTGGCGTCGCCATAGTCGACCACCCGGGTCTCGGGATCGAAGCCGACGTTCTCCAGCACCGCGCCAAAGCGGATGGCGTTGTAGATCTCCGGCTCGGCGTGGGGCGAGAGGTTGATGCACTTGGCGTAGCAGCCGCCCTCGATGTTGAAGACCCCGTCGTCGGTCCAGCAGTGCTCGTCGTCGCCGATCAGGCGGCGGCGGGGATCGGCGGACAGGGTGGTCTTGCCGGTGCCCGAGAGCCCGAAGAAGATCGATACGTCGCCGTCCGGCCCCTCGTTCGCCGAGCAGTGCATCGACAGGATGCCGCGCTTGGGCATCAGGTAGTTCATGATGGTGAAGACGCCCTTCTTCATCTCGCCGGCGTACTCGGTTCCCAGGATCACGAACTCGCCGCTCTTCAGGCACAGGCTGACGCTGGTCGTGGAGGTGAGCCCGGGCAGCTGCGCGTCGGCCGGGCAGCGCCCGGCGTTGTAGATCACGTAGTCGGGCTTGCCGAAGGCGGCCAGGTCCTCCGCCGTCGGCCGGATGAGCATGTTGCGCATGAACAGCGCGTGGTAGGCGCGCTCGCAGATGACGCGGATCTTCACCCGGTGGCGGGGGTCCCAGCCGGCGTAGCCGTCCACGACGAACAGGGTGCCGCGGCTGTTCAGGTAATCCACCGCCTGCTTGCGCGCGAGCGCGAACACGCTGTCCTCAAGGCTGATGTTCACCTCGCCCCACCAGACGTCATCCAGAATCTCCTGATGCTTGACGACGCGCTTATCCTTGGGGCTGCGCCCGGTCTTCTCGCCGGAGAGCGCGATCAGCGCGCCGGTGGATGAGATCGCGGTTCCCGCCTCCGCGCGCAGCGCCTCCTCGTAGAGGCGTGCCGGGCTGGGGTTGCGCAGCACGCGCGTGACGGAGATGCCGTACTGGCCGAGGTCGAAGTTGCTCATGGGTGAATCCGATTCAGGGTGCAGTTTCTTGGCCGCTCACCACCCGGGCGCAGACCGGGCCGCGGGCCGCCCGATTTGAAAAAACGCGGATCATAGCAGGATTCGCTGGGCGGGGTAGCCGCCATCGCGGCCGCGCTGGGCTCAGTCGGGGGCGGCGGCGAGGAACTCGCCAACCACCTCCGCCACCGCCCGGGGACGGTCCATGTGCAGGTGGTGTCCGCCGGGCAGGATCTCCACGCGCAGATCCCGCACCACGGCCTGGCGTTCGGCCAGGTGCGCGCGCGGCGAATCCAGCCCCTGGGCGCCGCGGATCAGCAGCGCCGGGCAGGGGATGGCGGCCAGGAAGGCCCGGACCTGGTCCTCGGTGAGATAGAGCGGGGAGCGGAAGGTGAGCCGCGGGTCGGACCGCCAGGTGACGCGGCCCGAGCGCGTCACGCGGGTGCCACGGCGCGCCAGCGCCAGCGCCGCCTCCCAACCGAGATCGCCGGCGCCCTGGCGGGCCCGGGCTGCCTCCTCGAGACTGGCGTAGCTCGGCGGCCGGGTACGCGCGCGGGTGAGCAGCTGCCCGGTGGCCTCGGCGAGCTGGGCGGGGGCCCGTTCCGGCTCACCGGACCAGGGCCCGAGGCCCTCGATCAGCGCCAGGCGCCGGACGCGGCCGGGACATGCCGCGGCCGTGAATGCGGCGATGCTGGCGCCCAGCGAATGCCCGAGCAGGGAGAAGCGCTCCCAGCCCAGGGCATCCGCGGCGGCCATTACGTCGGCGACCGAGTCGACGAAGTGATAGGCGATTCCCGGCGGTCTATGGGGCGAGTGGCCGTGTCCCGGCAGATCCAGCGCGACCAGTCGGACACCTGCCAGCAGAGGCCCCAGGTTCGCGAAGGAGGCGGCGTTGTCCAGCCAGCCGTGCAGCGCCAGCACCGGGATGGCGGACTCCTCGCCCCAGGCGAGCGCGGCGAGCGGAAACAGCGCTGTCTCGAGCCGCAGATCTGCGGGTGGAATCAGCTTGGCATCGGGCACGGGGAGATTCCGCGGCGCCGCCGCGGCGGCCGGCATCACGGCAGTCTAGTCGATGGCCGGGTGGCGAAGGCGCGGTCGGCGGCTGGCGGTGCATGGTTGGGGCGGGGCGCTGAGGCTAGAATGCGGATGGTCCTGGGCAAAGCCCGGACCGCCCTCGAGCCCGCCATGACCGCTGCACGCCACGTACCCGACCAGCCGGCCCGCGCGCCCCGTGCTCTACCCGGGCGGGAGGACCACCCGTTGCGCGCGGAAATCGCCAACGAAGTTCACGCCCGACCGTACGAGATGGTGGTCTCTCCCGCGCGGGCGTCATTTCTTTGCCTTTACCGGCCCGAGGAATTCGCCGGCGAGGATCGCGATCACCTGTCCCGCCTGTGCGAGCGGCTGGGTGCGGCCCCCCCTGCCCCCGGCGCCTTGCATTACAGTGCCGACCTCGGCAGGTTTCGCGTGCGCTGGGAGAGCCATACAGAGTTCGCTTCGTACGGCTTTTTGCGGGCCGGTGCCAATGCAGGGCCCTTTGCGGACACGCCGCTTGGGGGCGTACCCGAGGAATGGCTTGGCGGGTTGCCGGGCGAGGTGCTCGTCGCCCTGCAGATCGCGATCGAGCGTGGCACGGGGGATCCGCAAGTTTCCGCGCAACTCGCCCCGCATTTTGGCGGTACTACATTGGCTGGCAGCTTGATTGCCGGTGGCGCAGCTCGAGTGTGGACCGATTTTCGGGTGCACGAAGACGGCTTCTCGCGCATCCTGATTGAAGACCTGCGGCTGGGTCGACGACAGCTCGGTCGACTAGTGCAGCGGTTGATGGAGATCGAGGCCTACCGGCACATGGCACTGCTTGCGTTCCCGGAGGCACGTCGCAACGGACCCGCCCTGACGCGCGTCGAGCGTGCGCTCGCGGCGCTCACCGCCCGGATTTGCCAGGGGGCCGACGAGCAGCGCCTGCTCGGCGAACTCTCCGATCTGACGGCAGAGGTTGAGGCCATCGCCACTGCAACCAGCTATCGTTTCAGCGCGGCTGAGGCCTATTCCGCGCTGGTGGCACGTCGCATTGATGAGTTGCGCGAGCAGCGAATCGAAGGCGTGCAGACCTTCGGCGAGTTCATGAATCGCCGCCTTGCGCCCGCCATGCGTACCTGCGCGTCGGTGGCCGAGCGGGTACGTGCGCTCTCGACCCGGGCCGGGCGCGTGGGCGAGCTGCTTCAGGCGCGGGTCAGCTTGGCGCTCGAGCAGCAGAACCGCGATCTGCTCGCGTCGATGAATCGGCGCGCCCGGTTGCAGCTGCGCCTGCAGGAGACGGTCGAGGGTCTGTCCATCGTGGTGCTGAGCTACTACCTGGTGGGGCTGGCCGCCTACGTGCTGAAGGGTGCGAAAGCGGCAGGGCTGGCCGTCGAGGTTGACCTGCTGGCTGCCGCAGCTGTGCCGCTGGTGGTGGCGGGCGTCTATCTTTTGGTCCGCCGGTTCAGGCGGCTGGCCGCGCTCAAGTAGCCCCTGTGGAGCGCTGGATGGTGGGCGAGGGGACCGGCATGATGGCCGGTAACGAGTGAAATGGACCCCGAGGAGGTCATATGAAGACACTGTTGCCGCTGTTACTCGGCGTGCTGCTAGCGTCCTGCGGCCTGGGAGAGACGGCCAGCACGGCGGCCACCGTCGGCGCCGCGAAGGCGCGCGAGGCCGAGCAGGCACAGCGCCAGCTCGAGCAGGTGCAGGAACGCCTGGAGGCGGCCAACCGCGCCGCCGAGGAACAGCGCCGCCGGGCCCTGGAAGGGGCGGGGCGCCGTTCAGAATATTGAACAGTCTGGTTATAAGGCAATTCATACAGATAGTTAAAAATGTTTTATGAGAAATCACATTAACTGAATCCGCAATCGATGCGGGGCGTCCGGATCACGTCAACCCTACCGGACGTGCCCCGCGGAGAACCCTCACATGGCCGTGCCCGCCGACCTGCAGCACTACTGGATGCCGTTCACCGCGAACCGCTATTTCAAGCGCCACCCCCGCATGCTGGTGGCGGCCAAGGGCATGCACTACACGGCGCAGGACGGGCACCGGGTGCTCGACGGGGTCGCTGGCCTGTGGTGCTGCAACGCGGGGCACTGCCACCCCAAGGTGGTCGAGGCGGTGCAGCAGCAGGCGGCCACGCTCGATTACGGCACGGCCTTCCAGATCGGGCATCCCAAGGCCTTCGAGCTCGCCGCCCGGCTGGTGGGGCTCGCGCCTGAGGGCTTCGGCCACGCCTTCTTCGTCAACTCGGGCTCCGAGGCGGTGGACACCGCGCTCAAGATCGCGCTCGCCTACCACCGGGTGCGCGGCGAGGGCGCGCGGACCCGGCTGATCGGGCGCGAGCGCGGCTACCACGGTGTCGGCTTCGGCGGCATCTCGGTGGGCGGGATCGTGCCCAACCGGCGCATGTTCGGCCCGCTGCTGCCGGGCGTCGATCACCTGCGCCACACCCACGACCTGGAGCACAACGCCTTCACCCGCGGCCAGCCCGCCTGGGGCGCGCACCTGGCCGAGGAGTTGGAGCGCATCGTGGCGCTGCACGACGCCTCCACCATCGCCGCGGTCATCGTCGAGCCCATCGCCTGCTCCACCGGCGTGCTGGTGCCGCCGCAGGGCTACCTGGAGCGGCTGCGGGAGATCTGCGACCGCCACGGCATCCTGCTGATCTTCGACGAGGTGATCACGGGTTTCGGGCGCGTGGGCGAGCCCTTCGCCGCGCAGCGCTTCGGCGTGAGGCCCGACCTCATCACCGTGGCCAAGGGCCTGACCAACGGGGCGGTGCCCATGGGCGCGGTGCTGGCGCGCGACGGGATCTACCAGGTCTTCGAGAGCGGCCCCGAGCATGCGATCGAGTTCTTTCACGGCTATACCTATTCGGGTCACCCGATGGCGGCCGCGGCGGGCCTGGCGGCGCTGGACGTCTACCGCGACGAGGGCCTGTTCGAGCGCGCGCGGACGCTCGAGCCAGTGATCGAGGAGGCGGCGCACGCGCTCAACGGCGCGGAGCGGGTGATCGACGTGCGCAACTTCGGGCTGGTCGCGGCGGTCGAGCTCGAGCCGCGCGAGGGGGCGCCGACGCTGCGCGCGACAGAGGTCTTTCGCCGCTGCTTCGACTTGGGCCTGCTGGTGCGGGCGACGGGCGACGTGCTGGCCGTGGCACCGCCGCTGATCGTCAGCGAGGCGCAGATCGGCGAGATCTTCGAGATCCTGGCGCGCGCGATTCGCGAGGTGGAGTGAGGAGATAGAGGCGTGGCGAGAGCGAAGCGGGAGATGCGGGAGATGCGCGAGGTCCGGCACTGGATCGGCGGCGCGGTGGTGGCCGGCGACGGCGAACGGACCGGAGAGGTGTTCGAGCCGGCGAGCGGTCGGGTGCAGGCGCGGGTTCGGTTCGGGACCGGCGCCGATGCCGAGGCCGCGGTGGCCGCGGCGCGCTCGGCCTTTCCCGCCTGGGCGGGCACGGCGCCGCTGCAGCGCGCGCGGGTGATGTTTCGCTTCAAGGCGCTGCTCGAGGAGCACGCCGACGAGCTGGCGGCGCTCATCAGCAGCGAGCACGGCAAGGTGCACGCCGACGCCCTGGGGTCGCTGCAGCGCGGCATCGAGGTGGTGGAGTTCGCCTGCGGCATCCCGCATCTGCTCAAGGGAGAGTTCAGCGAGCAGATCGGGCGCGGCATCGACTGCCACTCGCTGCGCCAGCCGCTCGGGGTGTGCGTGGGCATCACGCCGTTCAATTTCCCGGCCATGGTGCCGCTGTGGATGTTCCCGGTTGCCATCGCCTGCGGCAACACCTTCGTGCTCAAGCCCTCCGAAAAGGTCCCGTCCCTGGCGGTGCGCATGGCCGAGCTGCTGGCCGAGGCCGGTCTGCCGCCCGGGGTGCTCAATGTCCTGCACGGCGATCGCGAGGTCGTCGATGCGCTGCTCACCCACCGTGACGTGCAGGCGGTCAGCTTCGTGGGCTCGACTCCGGTGGCGCGCCACGTCTACGAGACCGGCACGGCGCACGGCAAGCGCGTGCAGGCGCTGGGCGGGGCCAAGAACCACATGGTGGTGGCGCCGGACGCCGATCTCGACCAGGCCGTCGATGCCCTGATGGGGGCGGCGTACGGTTCGGCGGGCGAGCGCTGCATGGCGATTTCGGTCGCGGTCGCGGTGGGCGACGGGTTGGCCGACGCGCTGGTCGGAAAGCTCGCGGCCCGGGTGCGGGCGCTGCGCATCGGTCCAGGCACCGATCCCGAGGCCGAGATGGGGCCGCTGGTGAGCGAGCAGCACCTGGCAAAGGTGCGCAGCTACGTTGACCTGGGCGTGGAGGAGGGCGCGGAGCTGGTGGTCGACGGTCGCGGGTTCCGCTGCGCAGCCAAGGGCTGCGACGAGGGCTTCTTCCTCGGTGGCTGCCTGTTCGACCGCGTCTCCCCGGGCATGCGCATCTACCGGGAGGAGATCTTCGGCCCGGTGCTGTGCGTGGTGCGGGTGGCGGACTGGGAGGCGGCACTGGCCCTGGTCAACGGTCACGAGTTCGGCAACGGCGCCGCGGTCTTCACCCGCGACGGGGCGACCTCCAGGGACTTCGTCCACCGGGTCCACGCCGGCATGGTCGGCATCAACGTGCCCATCCCCGTGCCCATGGCCTTCCACAGCTTCGGCGGCTGGAAGCACTCGCTGTTCGGCGACCACCACATCCACGGCCCCGAGGGCGTGCGCTTCTACACCCGCCTCAAGACCGTGACCTCGCGCTGGCCCGACGCCGGGCGCCGCGGCGCAGAATTCATGATGCCCACCGTGGAATAAGCCCCGCGCCGGCGGCGTTCTTCCACTTGAGACAGGTAAAGCAAGCGGCGCCCCGCACTTGCGGGCGCCGGGGACTCGTCTACAGTTTCGGGCAATTCACCCCCCAAGCAGTCCCAGCATCTAGCTAGAAGGAGAAGCAGCATGAACAAGCGCATGATCTCGCGGACCGCGATCCTGGCCGCCGCGGTCCTGAGCGCCTCGGCCGCGCTGGCGAGCGAGGAAGGCATCATCAAGTACCGCCAGGGCGTCATGAAGGCGCAGGGCGGGCACATGGGCGCCATGGGCCAGGTGGTCCAGGGCAAGGCCGATTACGCGGGCAACATGGCCGCCCATGCGCGCGGGCTGCACGACATGGCCAAGCTCGTCGCCGGCCTGTTCCCGGAGGGCACGGACTTCGGCGAGACCAACGCCCTGCCGGAGATCTGGGACAACATGGGCAAGTTCAAGGATGCCGCCGGGGAGACGGTGAAGGCGGCTGCCGCGCTGGAGAAGGCGATCGCGACCGGCGACAGGGGCAAAATCGGCGATGCCTACAAGGGCGTGGGCAAGACCTGCAAGGGTTGCCACGAGGACTTCCGCAAGAAGGATGAGTAAGTAGTCCGCGCGTTCTGATGCGCATCGCGGCCTGCGCCCGCCGCGCGGCGGGCGCTCTGATTCTGGCCTGGGTGGCGAACGCTGCCCAGGCCGCAGCGGACGGCACCGCGGCCGAGCGCGGCGAGTACGTCTTTCGAGCCGCGGGCTGCGCCGCCTGCCACACGGATGCCGACAACGGCGGCGCCTTTCTGGCCGGCGGGCGGCGCTTCGCGACGCCTTTCGGCGTATTCCATTCCCCCAACATCACCCCGCATCGCGAGCACGGCATCGGCGCCTGGAGCGAGGCCGAGTTCGTCGCCGCGGTGCGCGAGGGCGTGGGCCCGGGCGGGAAGCACTACTACCCGGTCTTTCCCTACCCCAGCTACCGGCTGATGCGGCCGGCGGACGCTGCCGACCTGTACGCCTATCTCATGACGGTCGAGGCGCAGGCCACGCCCAACCGCGAGCACGAGCTTGCCCTGCCGTTTCGCTTCCGCTTCGTCAACCGGGTGTGGAAATGGCTGTTCCTGGACCGGGGCGAGTTCAGCCCCGAGCCCCAGCGGAGCGAGCAGTGGAACCGTGGTGCCTATCTCGTTCGCGCCCTGGGGCACTGCGGCGAGTGCCACACGCCGCGCAACCTGCTCGGCGTGCTCGACGGCGAGCGTCACCTCGCCGGCACCGCCGAGGGGCCGGACGGCGAGGCCATCCCCAACATCACCCCGCATCGCGCCGACGGCATCGGCAAGTGGAGCGTCTCGGACCTGCGCTGGTACCTGGAGACCGGCGGGCTGCCCGACGGCGATTTCGCCGGCAGCCTGATGGCGGAGGTGATCGACGAGGGCCTGTCCCAGCTCACCGACGAGGATCGCGAGGCCATCGCCGTGTACCTGAAGGACCTGCCGCCGCTGCCGGGACCGCGCAAGCAGGGCGGCTGAGCCGCCACGCCGCTCAGCGGCCGGCCGGCGGTTCCAGCGGGTAGAATTCCGGTCCCAGCCCGTGGTGCTGGTCGACGAAGCAGAGCAGGTCCTCGAAGCGCGGCTCGGGCGTCTGGTGGATCCAGGTCCAGGCGACCAGAGCGACGTTGCCCGGCTCGAGCAAGGGGTCGGGCGTGAGCAGCAGCGAGGCGCTGGCCCGCTCGCGCAGCACCCGGCGCAGCATGGCGAGGTTCTCCTCGCAGCCCTCGGGACAGTTGTAGAGCAGGACCACGTGGCCGTGCTCCAGGTTGTGCACGTAGTTGCCGCGCGGCACGGGCGTGGAGTACTCGCCGCGGCGCGTCACCCAGCGATCGAAGTGGGTCCCGGAGGCGGGCGGGTTGGTGCCCCACACAATGGCCTCACCCGCGGGCACGTGGCGCAGGCTCTCGCATTCATAGGCACGGCCGATGATGTCCGGGCAGCGCGCGACGGCGCGATAGTCCGCGGTCTTGCAGGCGATGGCGCCGACCAGCGACATCGACGGCCCTTCTTCGAGCACGTGCAGGGCCTGCGGGCTGCAGGCGCTCAGTGCCGGGAGCAGTGTGATGAGGATGGCTCGCAGGGGATGGCGCATGGGGGATCCTTTCCGCGCGAAGGTGAATGACCGACGCGGCGCCCCCGTCCGGGCGCGCCCAGCGTCTCGGCTCCTGCCGAGAACTCTAGCGTCTTTGGGCGAGGGCTGCCGGCGACCGCCCACTCGGGCTGGGCGCTTGGGGGACTGCCGGTGAGCGCGGCCAGCCAGGCGGGCGCCTACC
>JBFKOE010000040.1:0-12084 GCA_041629015.1 Gammaproteobacteria bacterium | reverse complement strand
CGCCGACCCGCGAAACCATGGACAAGGCGGACAGCATCGCGCTGATCGTTGCCGGCGACGAAGGGGCGAGGCGGCTCGCCGACGTTCCCTACGGCGAGTTGCTCCGCACCCGGCTGCGCGGCAGACGCACGAAGCTCGAGGCGCGCAAGGTCTTCGCGACCGAGCTGCCGACGGAGCGCGGCACGCGGGTCGCGCTGGCGCTCGCGAGCGCGGACGCATCGAGCTACGAGCGGCTATCGCTGGCGCGCAAGATCGCCGCGCGCCTGCTCGAGCCCGATCCGCGCACCGTGCACGTGGTTTGCGTCGGTCTCGACGCGGAGGCTGCGTCGGCGCACGTCGAGGCCGTTTGCAGCGCCCTAGCCGCTGCCTGCTTTGCCCTGCCCAGCGAGAAACGCGAAGCGGCGACGGCCAGCCGTTTGCGCACGGTGCACCTCTTCGGTCTCGGGGGCCGACTCGATCGCGCGCGCCTCGTGGCCGAGGCCGAGGGCAACGCGCTCGCCCGCCGCCTCACCGCACTGCCCGGCAACCACCTCACGCCGCGCGCCTACCGGCAAGAGCTCGCGCGTCTGGCCAAGACCCATGGCTGGCGACTCGAGCACCTCGATCGCGCGGCGCTGCGGCGCAAGAAGGCGGGCGCCTTCCTGGCCGTGACGCAGGCTGGCGCGGAGGCCGACGCCGGAATCGCGCGCCTGCGCTACCGGCCGCGCGGCGCCAGGCGGCGCATCGCCCTGGTCGGCAAAGGGTTATGCTTCGACACCGGTGGGGTGAATCTCAAAAGCGCGCGCCATATGCAACACATGCATGAAGACATGGGCGGAAGCGCGGTGGCCCTGGGAGTATTGCTCGCCTTGACCCGCTTGGGCGCGCCGATCGCAGTCGACTGCTGGCTCGCGCTGGCGCAGAATTTGGTCGGACCCGGCGCCTACAAGCCCGGCGACGTGGTGCGAGCCTGCAACGGCACCAGCATCGAGGTGGTGCATACCGACGCCGAGGGGCGCATGGTGCTCGCCGACACGCTGGCCCTGGCCGGGCGCGAGCGCCCCGGCCTCATCGTCGACTTCGCCACGCTGACGGGCGCGTGCATCTACGCGCTCGGCACGCGATTCAGCGGCATCTTCACCAACCGCGAGCACCTGCACCCCCTGCTTACCGAGGTCGGGCGCACCAGCGGCGAGCGCGTCTGGCCTTTTCCCACGGACGAGGATTTCGACCGGGAGCTGAAGAGTGAGGTCGCCGACATCAAGCAGTGCACGCTGGAAGGCGAAGCCGACCACATCCTCGCGGCGCGCTTTCTAAGCCGCTTCGTCCCCGCCGGGATTCCCTGGCTGCATCTTGACCTTGCCGCCGCGCGCAGCCGCGGCGGGTTAGCTCACATACCCAGCGAGGTGACCGGTTTCGGCGTTCGCTACACCCTCGCGCTGCTGCTCGACTCGGGGCTGTTCGAGCAGCTGCAAGGCTGATCGCGGTGCCCGCGACCCGACGATCCCCCACCCCTCGCCGCGCAGGCCGATCATGGACAGCCTGGTACTGACCCGACCCGACGACTGGCATCTGCACCTGCGCGACGGCCCGCTGCTGCGGGCCGTCGCCGCGCACAGTGCCGAGCGTTTCGCGCGCGCCATCGTCATGCCGAACTTGCGCCCACCGGTCACGACGACCGCGGCGGCGCTCGCCTACCGTCGGCGGGTGCTCGACGCCGTGCCGGCCGGCGCCGAGTTCACGCCGCTGATGACGCTGTACCTGACCGACAATACAGAGCCGGACGAGATCGCCCGCGCCAGGGCCAGCGATGCCGTGGTCGCAGCGAAGCTCTATCCCGCGGGCGCCACCACCAACTCCGATTCGGGAGTCACCGCGCTGGAACGGATCTTCCCCGTGCTCGAGGCGATGAGCGAGCACGACCTGCCCCTGCTGGTACACGGCGAGACCACCGATCCCACTGTCGATGTGTTCGATCGCGAAGCGGTGTTCATCGAGCGCTGTCTCGCCCCGCTGGTGGAGCGCTTCGCGGGACTGCGCATCGTGCTCGAGCACGTGACCACGCGAGAGGGGGTCGAGTTCGTGCGCGCGGCGCCGGCGCGCATCGCCGCCACCATCACCGCACATCACCTGCTCTATACCCGCAACGCCATGTTCGTGGGCGGCTTGCGTCCGCATTACTACTGCCTGCCGGTGCTCAAGCGCGAGCGCGACCGGGCCGCACTGATCGAGGCGGCGACCGGCGGCGAGCCGAAGTTCTTCCTCGGCACGGACAGCGCGCCACATCCGCGCGGGGACAAGGAATCGGCCTGCGGCTGCGCCGGGATCTACAGCGCCCACGCGGCGCTCGAGCTCTATGCCGAGGCGTTCGAGCAGGCGGGCGCGCTGGCGCGGCTCGAGGCCTTTGCCGCCTTTCACGGCGCCGATTTCTACCGCCTGGCGCACAACACGGGCACCGTGACGCTGCACCGGGAGCCTTGGCAAGTCCCCGAGCAGTATCCCTACGGCGATCAGTCGCTACACCCGCTGCGGGCCGGGGAGACCGTCGCCTGGCGGCTTGACTGAGCGGCGCGCCTTCACATCTCGAAGGCATGTGTTAGAGTCTGGTGACAGAGCTTCGAAGAGCAGCGCCCGCCGTGTCCTCCCCCGCAATCGCAACTCCGCCCGTCGACGAACTGATCGCGTCGCGCTTTCGCGGCTATTTGCCGGTCGTGGTCGACGTGGAGACCGCGGGGCTCGATTCGCAGACCGACGCGCTGCTGGAGGTCGCTGCGGTCATTCTGACGATGCGCGCGGATGGCAGCCTGACATCGGGCGAATGCTATGCCCGCCACGTGCTGCCGTTTCCGGGCGCCCATCTCAACCCGGACTCGCTGGCCTTCAACGGCATCGATCCCTACCACCCGTTCCGCGAGGCCCTGCCCGAGCGCGAGGCCCTGCAGGACATCTTCCGCCCGGTGCGCCAGGCGCTGCGGGACACGGGCTGCAGCCGCGCCATCCTGGTTGGGCACAATCCCCTGTTCGATCTTTCCTTTCTCAATGCCGCGGTCGAGCGCGCGCAGATCAAGCGCAACCCTTTCCACCCGTTCAGCACCTTTGACACGGCCACGCTGGCGGGCCTCGCCTACGGGCAGACGGTGCTCGCGCGCGCCGTCCAGGCAGCCGGGCTCACCTGGGACAGCGCGCAGGCGCACTCCGCGATTTATGACGCGCGCATGACCGCGGAGCTGTTCTGCCGCGTGGTGAACCGCTGGCGGGAGCTGCCGCCGGAAGACGCCGCTCACACCCGCGCCGGCTGACCGGCGGGGCACGTCCTGGCGTCTTGCTCAGGACGCCTTCTGCTCGCCCTGCGCCTCCGCGACCATCTTCTGCAGCTCGCCCTGCTGATAGAGTTCCAGCGTGATGTCGCATCCGCCCACCAGCTCACCCTTGATGTAGAGTTGCGGGAAGGTCGGCCAGTCCGCGAAGCGCGGCAGATTCTCGAAGATTTCGGGTTCCTCGAGCACGTTGACGAAAAAGAACTCCCCGCCGCAGGCGCTCAGCGCCTGGGACGCGCGGCTGGAGTAGCCGCACATGGGGAACTGCGGTGTGCCCTTCATGTAGAGCACCACCGGGTTCTCGGTCACCTGCAAGCGAATTCGTTCGAGCACGTCCATCATCTACCCCTCTGAAGGAGAGGCGGCGAATCACCGCCCGCCTCGGCTGTTGTGGCACCAGCGCGGCGCATGCCGCTCACCGTCCGACAGCGAACCGCCCTGCACGGTTCCCGCCCTAGGCGTCGTCCACGTTCCGCTGTAACCATAGCTCCAACAGCGCCAGATGCCAGAGCTTGCTGCCCTGGATCCGTGTCAGGTGGCGCTCGGGATCCGCCAGCAGGCGCTCCACGTACTCGCGCCGGAACAGGCCTCGGCGGCGACAGGCATCCGAGTCGAGCAACTCGCGCATGAAGCGCAGGAACTCGCCCCGCACGTACTTCAGCGCCGGGACCGGGAAATAGCCCTTGGGGCGATCGATCACGGCATCCGGCAGCAATCCGCGGGCGATCGCCTTGAGGGGGTACTTGCCCCCGCCGCGCAGCTTCAGTTCCGGCGGCATTCGCATGGCGAGCTCGACCAGCTCGTGATCCAGGAAGGGAACCCTCGCCTCCAGCCCCCAGGCCATGGTCATGTTGTCGACCCGCTTGACCGGGTCGTCGACGATCAGCGTGGTCACGTCCAGCCGCAGCACCGCGTCGGTGAAGGTCGCGGCCCCCGGCCGGGCGAGCAGCTGCGCGATCAGGGCCTCGGTGTGGTCCGGTCCGTGGAACGGGGCGCTGACCGTCTCCAGGTACTCCGAATGATCGCGGTCGAAGTAGTGGCGCCGGAATCGATCCACTGGGCTGCCCTGCTCCTCGGCCGCCATGCGCGGGTACCAGAAGTAGCCGCCGAACACCTCGTCGGCGCCCTGCCCGCTCTGCACGACCTTGACCTCGCGCGAGACCCGCTCGGCGAGCAGGTAGAAGGCGACGGCATCCTGTCCCACCATGGGCTCGGCCATGTGCTCGACGGCCTCGGGCAGGCGGTCGAGCACCCCCTCGTTGGGAATCAGGAAGCGGTGGTGGCGCGTGGCGAAGCGCTCGGCGACCTGATCGGAATATTCGAACTCGCTGCCCTGCTCCTCGGGCTGGTCCTCGAAGCCCACGGAGAAGGTGAGCAGGTCCTCGACGCCGGCCTCGGCGAGCAGACCCACCAGCAGGCTGGAGTCGAGCCCGCCGGAGAGCAGCACCCCCACCGGCACGTCGGCGATCTGCAGGCGCCGCTCCACGGCACGCACCAGCGCCACGTGCACCGACTCGATCCATTCCTCCTCGCCGCGCGCCTCGGCCGGTCGCTCGGCGGTGAGCTCCCAGTAGCGCCGCTCCCGGCAGCCGCCGTCGGCATCGAGCGTGAGCGTCGTGCCCGGCGCGACCTTGCGAACGCCCTGCAGCACCGTGCGCGGCGCCGGCACGACGGCATGCAGGGTGAGCTGATGATGCAGGGCCACGCCGTCGATCGAGCAGTCCACGCCGCCGCCCGCGAGCAGCGCCTGGGTGGTCGACGCGAACCGGAACCCGCCAGGCAGTGGAGCGAAATAGAGCGGCTTGATGCCGAGGCGGTCGCGCGCCAGGAACAGGCGGTGGCTGTGCAGGTCCCAGATCGCGAAGGCGAACATGCCCGCAAAGTGCTCCACGCAGCGCTCGCCCCAGGCATGGTAGGCCTTGAGAATGACCTCGCTGTCGCCATTGGAGAAGAAGCGGTAGCCGAGACGCAGCAGTTCCTTGCGCAGCTCGGGGTAGTTGTAGATGGTGCCGTTGAACACCAGCACCAGCCCGAGATCGCTGTCGACCAGTGGCTGGTTGGAGCGCTCCGAGAGATCGATGATCGCCAGGCGCCGGTGACCGAGCGCCACCGGGCCTTCCGCGAACACGCCTTCATGATCTGGGCCGCGCCGCTGCAGGCGCTGGAGCATCCGCCCGATCAGAGCCAGGTCGGGGCGGGCACCGCCGAAGCGAAGTTCACCGCAAATACCGCACATCGATCCGCTTCGTGCATCCGCTCGGCGCCGTCGAGGCAAGGCCGAGCATGATAGCACCTGCCCGGGAACCCGCGGCGCGAGCGGCGGTCCCGATTCAGCGCCCGGGTTCCCCGGACGCGCCATCCTGCTGATTGCTGATCCATCTCAATGTGCGAGGGGCGCCGGGCGTCTAGACTTCCCGACATGCACACCGGCGACGGCGACGCCGCCGGGCCACACTTGAACCTGATGTCTGCGACTGGAACACAGCGGAGGAACACTGCCATGGAGCACAAGCTGCCCGATCTGCCGTACGCCCGTAACGCCCTCGAGCCGCACATTTCGGCCGAGACCCTCGAGTACCATCACGGCAAACACCACAACACCTATGTGGTCAATCTGAACAACTTGGTCAAGGGCACGGAGTTCGAGAACGCCGCGCTCGAGGACATCGTCCGCAACGCCAAGCCGGGCCCGATCTTCAACAACGCGGCCCAGATCTGGAACCACACCTTCTACTGGAACAGCCTCTCGCCGCAGGGCGGCGGCGCGCCGAGCGCGGGGCTGGCGAAGGCCATCGACGGTGCATTCGGTTCCCTGGACAAGTTCAAGGAAGCCTTTTCGCAGGCCGCGATCACCCAGTTCGGATCGGGTTGGGCGTGGCTGGTCAAGAACGCCGACGGCAGCCTGGCGGTCGAGAAGACGCCGAACGCCGACACGCCGCTGTCCACCGGCAAGACACCGCTGTTCACCTGCGACGTGTGGGAGCACGCCTACTACATCGATTACCGGAACGCGCGGCCCAAGTACGTAGAGGCCTTTTGGAATCTCGTGAACTGGGAGTTCGCCGCGCGCAACCTCGGCGCCTGACACAGCGCCTTACCCCGGGGACCGCGCAAGGCGGCATAGCGCGGCTCAAGGAAACAACCCGCCGCGGATCGCTAGCCCCGCGACTTGGCAGGGTGCGGGGGGCCTGGCTCCCGATTGATCCGGGGCCCGGCAGTCGATAAAATCCCGCCCTTGTGCGAATGGCGGTCTCGCGAGAGACTGCCATTCTGCTTTTTGCGTCGCTGCATTCTCGCGGTTTCGACAAAGGGAGGCCAACGCGCATGAGCGATTCCGTCATGAACACCTACGCGCGCCTTCCCGTCGCCTTTGAGCGTGGCGAGGGGGCGTGGCTGTTGGACCAGCAGGGAACCCGCTACCTGGACGCCCTCGGCGGCATCGCGGTATGCGCGCTCGGCCATGCGCACCCGGCGGTTACGGAGGCGATCCGGGATCAGGCCGGCAAGCTGGTGCACACCTCCAACCTCTACGAGATTCCCCTGCAGCGCGAACTGGCCGATCTGGTCACCGGCCTCGCGGGCATGGATCGCGCCTTCTTCTGTAATTCCGGCGCCGAGGCCAATGAAGCTGCGATCAAGCTGGCGCGCCTGCACGGGCACCGCCGCGGGGTGGAGCTTCCTCACGTCGTGGTGGCCGAAGGGGCGTTCCACGGGCGCACGCTCGCGACCCTGACCGCGACCGGTAACCGCAAGGTGCAGGCCGGCTTCGAGCCGCTGGTCAACGGCTTCGTGCGGGTGCCGTTCAACGACCTCGATGCACTGAGCACGGTGGCCGCCAACACGCCGAGCGCGGTCGCCGTCCTGCTCGAACCGATCCAGGGCGAAGGCGGGATTCGCGTCGCCGAAGATGCCTACCTGCGTGGCGTACGCGAACTGTGCGATCGTCACGGCTGGCTGCTGATGTTCGACGAGATCCAGTGCGGCATGGGGCGCAGCGGCCGCTTTCTTGCCTGCCAGCACAGCGGCGTGCAGCCGGACGTGGTCACGCTCGCCAAGGCGCTCGCGAACGGCTTCCCGATCGGCGTCTGTATGGCGCGCGGCGGTGCGGCCGAGCTCTTTCAACCGGGTAACCACGGCAGCACCTTCGGCGGCAACCCGCTGGCCTGCCGTGCCGCCCTCGCAACCGTGCGCACGCTGCTCGAGGAGCAGCTGATCGAGCGCGCCGAGGCCCTGGGCGCGCGGCTCTTGCAAGGACTGAGTGCCGCCTTGGAGAACAGCGACGCCGTGGTCGCGGTCCGCGGCCGCGGACTCATGCTGGGCGTGGAGTTCGATCGGCCGTGCAGGGAGCTGGTCACACGGGCCTTGGCCAAGGGCCTGCTGATCAACGTCACCGCGGAAACGGTCATTCGCCTGCTGCCGCCGCTCACCCTCACCGACGAGCAGGCCGATCGCATCGTCGATCTGATCGCGGAGCTTGCGGCCGAGTTCTCGGCCGCCTGCGCCTGAGCGAAGCGGAAAGCGCTCGTGGGCGCCCGTCACTTTCTCACCCTGCGCAGCCTGAGCGCCGAGGAGCTGCACGGTCTGCTCGCGCGCGGCAGCGAGCTTCGGCGCATGCACCGCCAGGGAGCACGCCACACGCCATTCGCCAACCGGGTGCTCGGGATGGTGTTCGAGAAGTCCTCGACCCGAACGCGTGTGTCTTTCGAGGCGGGCATGATCCAGCTCGGCGGCGGGGCGGTGTTCCTGTCGCCGCGCGATACCCAGCTCGGTCGCGGCGAGCCCCTGGAGGACACGGCGCGAGTGCTCTCGCGCATGGTCGATGCCATCGTCATCCGCACCTACGAGCACGAGAAGATCGAGCGCTTCGCGGCGCATTCGCGCGTGCCCGTGATCAACGCGCTGACCGATCGTTTTCACCCCTGCCAGCTACTCGCCGACATGCAGACCTACCAGGAGCACCGCGGGTCGATCGCCGGGCGGACGGTCGCGTGGATCGGCGACGGCAACAATATGTGCCACTCCTACATCAACGCGGCGGCAATGCTCAGCTTCAGTCTGCGCATCGCCAGCCCGCCCGCATACCGGCCGGATTCTAAAGTCCTCGACGCCGCCGGCGGCTGCGCGGTGCTCGTCGGCGACGCCGCCGAGGCGGCGCGTGGCGCGGATCTGGTCGTCACCGATGTCTGGGCCAGCATGGGCCAGGAAGACGAGCAGTCACAGCGCAAGGCGGCATTCCTGCCCTACCAAGTGAGCGCGCAGATCATGGCGCTCGCGGCGCCGGATGCCTTGTTCATGCATTGTCTGCCCGCCCACCGTGGCGAAGAGGTCACGGCCGAGGTAATTGACGGCCCGCAGAGCGTGGTGTGGGACGAGGCCGAGAACCGACTGCATTCGCAGAAGGCCTTGCTCGAGCTGCTGCTAAGCGACCTGATCGTCTGCTAGGCTAGGGCCCGTCCTGGCCCGACGCGCGGCCGCAACCCGCCGGCCAGCCCCAACCCGCTCTGAATGCCTGCACCGCAGATGCCCGAACGCCCGTTGCTCGAGATCATCGACCTGGAGTGCGCCTACGGCGCGCAGGTCGTCGTGCACGATCTCAGCATGCACGTGAACCCGGGCGCGCTGGTCGGCCTGCTGGGGCCGAGCGGCTGCGGCAAGACCACGGTGCTGCGCGCGGTGGCCGGGTTCGAGCCGGCGCGCCGCGGCAGCATCCTGCTCCGCGGCGAGGTCGTGACCCGGCCCGGCTACCGGCTGCCGCCCGAGAGGCGGCGTCTGGGGATGGTCTTCCAGGACTACGCGCTCTTCCCTCACCTTTCGGTCGCGGCCAACATCACCTTCGGATTGCGCGAGCGCTCGGCCGCGCAACGACGCGGCTTGGCCGAGCAGATGCTGGAAACAGTAGGGCTCAGCGGGCACGGTGCGCGCTACCCCCACGAGCTCTCGGGCGGTCAGGCGCAACGCGTGGCGCTGGCGCGGGCCCTGGCTCCGCAGCCCGGCCTGCTGCTGATGGACGAGCCGTTCTCCAGCCTCGATGTCGACCTGCGAGAACGGCTGGGCCGGGAAGTGCGCGACATCCTACTCGAGCAGGGCATCAGCGCGGTCCTGGTCACCCACGACCAAAACGAGGCCTTCGCCTTCTGTGAACAGGTCGGGGTCATGCACGAGGGACGCGTGCTGCAGTGGGACACCCCCTTCAATCTCTACCACGAGCCGAGCACGCGCTTCGTCGCCGATTTCGTAGGCCAGGGCGTGTTCATCGCCGGCCGCATCGCCTCACCCGACACGCTCGAGACCCGGCTGGGAATCCTGTCGGGAAACCGCGCCTACTCCTGGCCCAAGAATACATCGGTCGATATCCTGATCCGCCCCGACGACGTGGTCCACGACGTCACCTCGCCACTGCACGGCAGGGTGCTGAAGAAGGCCTTCCAGGGTGCGGAAACGCTCTACACGCTGGAGATGGCGACCGGCGATGTGCTGCTCTCGCTGTTGCCGAGCCACCTGGACTTCCATGAAGGCGAGCAGATCGCGGTGAGGATAACCACCACGCACCTGGTCGCCTTCGGTGCCTGAGCGGGCCCGAAGCAAACGAGACTCGCGCTTGATCCGCCCGGAGAACCCGATGGACCTGGAACTGGTCAGCTTCAAGCTCTGCCCCTTCGTGCAGCGATCGGTCATCACGCTGCTGCACAAGCAGATCCCATTCCGCATCACCTATATCGACCTCGATGCGCCGCCCGAGTGGTTCGGGACCGTTTCGCCGCTGGGCAAGGTCCCGCTGCTGCGTGTCGCGGCCGATACGGTTCTGTTCGAATCCGCTGTGATCAACGAGTACCTTGACGAGATCACGCCACCGCGGCTTCAGCCGGACGACCCGCTGCGCCGTGCCCTGAACCGCAGCTGGATCGAATTCGGCAGCGAATGCCTGGCGACCCAGTACCGGGTGATGACCGCCCCGGACGAAGCTACTTTCGGCAAGCGCGCGGCGGAGATGCGCGCCAATCTCGAGCGCGCAGAGGCCGCCCTCGGGCCCGGCCCCTACTTCAACGGTCCCCGATTCTCCCTGGTGGATGCCGCCTACGCGCCGCTGTTCATGCGCATCTCGCTGATGGAGCCACTGATCGAGATCGACTGGCTAGAGGGACACCCCGGCCTCAGTGCCTGGAGCGCGGCGCTGCTGTCGCTCGACGCGGTTCAGCGCTCGGTCGTCGATGACTTCGGCGAGCTTTTCAGCCGCTTCCTCAAGGGGACCGATAGCTACGCCGCAGCGCGCGCACGCGAGCGCGGCAACCCATGAGTCCGCTCTTTTTGTGATCGCCGCCACAACCTAGGACCCGTTGTGCCTTAGAATCGGAGCGCCAAACCGCACCGAATATGACGGAAGGACCAACCGTGAGAATTGCTACCCTCAGTCTCGCTCTGCTGCTCGCCGCCGGCCCGCTGGAGGCCGAGACGCGCTACATCACCGATCAGTTCGAGGTTACCTTGCGCACCGGCGAGAGCACGCAGCATTCGATTATCCGCATGCTCGGATCGGGCGCCGCGGTGAATCTGCTGGAAACCAATCCCGACAGCGGCTATTCCCGAATCCAGGCCGCGGATGGACAGGAGGGCTGGGTAATCACGCGCTTTCTCATGGATGCGCCGGCCGCCCGCAATCAGCTCGCCGCCGCGCGGGACCGCCTGGCCCAGGCCGAGCAGCAGCGCCAGGAGTTCAACCAGCGCCTCACGGCTCTCAACGAGCAGAAATCCAGCGTCGAAGAGCAAAATCGCCTGCTTCGCGAGCAGGCGGAGCAGCTCCAGCAAGAGATCACCCGGATCAAGCGCACGGCGGGCAAGGCCCTCGAAATCGACGAAGAACGCCAGAAACTCAAGCAATACCTGCGCACGCTGGAGACCGACTTGCAGAAAATCCGTGCCGAGAATGAATCCCTGAAAGACCGCAGCGCACGCGACTGGTTCATGGTCGGAGGCGGCGTGCTGCTACTCGGTGTGATCACCGGGGTACTGGCGGGAAGGATGCGCGGCCGCCGGCGCAGTGGCTGGGAGGGACTGTAGCCGGCACGTAAACCCGCGGCTCAATTTCCCAAATACAAAAAAGAAAGACCCCCGGCCAGGCCGGGGGTCTTTGCTATTGGGCGCCCGCCGAACCGCGGGTGTCAGGCGCGCCGCGAACGGGCCGATTTCCTGCGCGTCTTCTTGCGCGCCTTCTTGCCCGCCTTCTTGGCCTCGGCCTTCTCGAACTGCGCGATCGCCTTGGCGATCACGGCCTGGCGGCGCTCATAGGTCTTCAGCTCATCCTCGGCCGCCTTCAGTTCGTCCTTGGCGCTCTTGAGGCGCTGCTTCAGCTTCGCCTTCTGGGTACGATCCTGTGTACGCGCCTTCTTGACGCCGGACCTGACCTTGCTCCGCGCGGCCTTGGTCCGAGAGCGCATACTCTTCAACGATGCAGCTTTCTTCTTCTTCGGCGCCGCGCGACGACGTGCCGCCGTCTTACGAACTGCCTTTTTCCGCACCGCGGTTCTGCGCGCGGTGGTCTTGCGAACCGCGCGCTTTTTCTTCGCTGTTGACTTTTTCTTTGCAGCCATACTCGATCTCCCGATTGTGTGGTGTAACTAGAGTATAGCCATAATCACAATTTGTCGAACGCGTGCGCTCGGAATTATTCGACCTGAGAAACGTCGCGTACCGCACCTCGCGCCGCCGAGGTCGTCAACGCCGCATATGCGCGCAACGCCACAGTGATCGTTCGCTCGCGATTCTGCGGCTGCCACGCCGATTTTCCCTTGGT
>JBFKOE010000039.1:0-12376 GCA_041629015.1 Gammaproteobacteria bacterium | reverse complement strand
GAGTTTCACGCCAATGGCTTCATCAATGCGCGCCACTTGGATGATAAGGCCGGGGCGGCGGTGCTCTTCGCGGTGGCCAAGGCGGTGCGCGATGCCGATTTGGTGTTACCTGTGGACTGTCATCTGCTGTTCACGATCTCTGAGGAGGTTGGCTCCGGCGCCTCAGCGGTGCTGCACCAAGACGTAGCCGAGATGGTGACTGTCGATAACGGCACTACGGCCAGCGGCCAGAATTCCAGCGAGTTCGGCGTCACGGTGGCCATGGCGGACATGACCGGCCCTTTTGACTACCATCTTACTCACCACCTGATCGCGTTGTGCAAGGAATTCGACATCGCTCACCAGCGCGACGTCTTCCGGTATTACCGCTCCGACAGCGCGGCAGCCGTGGAGGCGGGCAACGACCTGCGCACCGCGCTGCTTTGCTTCGGAATTGATGCTTCACACGGCTACGAGCGCATCCACAGCGACGCATTGGAATCGCTTGTCCGCCTGTTGAGCGTCTATCTTCAGAGCCGCCCCCTGTATGGTAGAGACCGCTTCGAAATCGGTCCGCGACCTGGCTTTCCGATGCTCCCGGCGTAACGGCTGGGGTGGCTGAGCGAGTTGCCCGCGCCCCGGGACAGCGTTTAGCATTCGGCCGGCATCGCCGGGTCCCGCTGCCCGCGTCCGCGCCAACCCGTCACCCGAGAAGGTCGCATGAAAGAGAAACGCCAGTTTCCCCGAACCTCGGTCACCATTGAAGTGCGCGTGTGGCACGAGAGCTTCGGGGAGATGGTGGTCAAGACCCGCGACGTCTCCCAGGGTGGGGTCTTCCTGGTGACCGGTGCCGCCGCGATGCCGCCGGTCGGGACCGTGCTCGAGGGCCAAGTCCTCGGGCGCGAGGGCGACCTCCCGGTGGTGAAGATGGAGATCGTGCGCATGGAGCCGAGCGGGGTCGGTTTGCGGTTCGTTCTGACGGAGTAGGGGAGAGCGCGCATGGGGTGCTGCCACTATTACGCCTTCACCGAGCACGGCGACGAGATCTTCAGCGTCGACGCCTCGGCGATCAAGTACGGCCCGGGGGCCCTGCGCGAGGTCGGCGACGACGCCCGGGGTCTGGGTCTGCGCCGGGTGGGCGTGTTCACCGACCGCGGGCTGGCGGAGCTGTCGCATCTGCAGGCGGTGCTCGATTCGCTGCGTGGCGCGGGCGTGGACGCGGCGGTCTACGACGAGGTGCGGGTCGAGCCGACCGACGCCTCGTTCCAGGCGGCTACGCGATTCGCGGCCGAGGGCGGTTTCGACGGCTTCGTCTCCCTCGGCGGCGGCTCGGTGATCGACACCTGCAAGGCGGCCAACCTCTACAGCACCTGGCCGGCCGAGTTCCTCGCCTACGTCAACCCGCCGGTCGGGGAGGGGCGGGCGGTGCCCGGAGCGCTGAAGCCGCACATCGCCTGCCCCACCACCTCCGGGACCGGCAGCGAGTGCACCGGCATCGCGGTGTTCGATTACCTGGCGATGAAGGCCAAGACCGGCATCGCGCACCGGGCGCTGCGCCCCACGCGCGCGGTGATCGATCCCAGCACCACCTACACACTGCCCGCGAACGTGGTCGCGGCCAGCGGCTTCGACGTCCTCAGCCACGCCCTGGAGAGCTTCACCGCCATCCCCTACACGCAACGCCAGCGACCCGGCGCGCCCTCGCAGCGACCGATGAGTCAGGGCGCGAACCCGTGGAGCGACATCGGCTGCCGCGAGGCCCTGCGCCTCAGCGGGCGCTACCTGGTGCGGGCCGTGGTCGATGCCGCGGACCACGAGGCGCGCGACGGCATGATGTTCGCGGCCACCCTGGCGGGCCTGGCCTTCGGCAACGCCGGCGTGCACATTCCGCACGGGATGTCCTACTCGGTGGCGGGGCTGGTTCGCGACTTCCAGCCCGCCGGCTACCCGCCCGGCGAGCCCATCTGCCCGCACGGCATGTCGGTGATCGTCAACGCGCCGGTGTCCTTCCGCTTCACGGCCTCGGCCTGTCCCGAGCGCCACCTGGAGGGCGCAGAGCTGCTCGGCGCCTCAGTCGCCGGGGCGGTCGCGGACGAGGCCGGCGAGCTGGTGGCGACCCATCTGCTCGGCCTCATGCAGGCCACGTCCATGCCCAACGGCATCGGCGGCATCGGCTACACGGGCGCCGACATTCCGGGCCTGGTGACCGGCGCCTACGCCCAGCAGCGGCTACTGAAGAATGCGCCGCGCGAGGTCACCGAGGAGGTGTTGGCGGAACTCTACGCCGGGGCGATGAGCTACTGGTGATCGCTGTCCGGCGCGGATGGTCCGCCCGCGTCTGCATTTGCACGATTGATGCCCGCATAGACAGGTTTGATTGCCCGTGCCTTCCCGTTTGGGATATGTCAGGGGTCAGCCCTGTCATGCGCGCGGTGGCAGCCCCGTCCCGGGTGCGACCGTCGCCAGGGCCCTGCGGAGAGGAGCGGTAATGGGGGAGAAGCTCAACTGCTGGGAGATCCAGCACTGCGGGCGCGAGCCGGGTGGCGCCCGCGCGGCCGAGCTCGGCGTCTGCGCCGCGGCCAGCTACGAGGAGGCCAACGGGCTCAACGGCGGCCGCGCCGGCGGGCGCATCTGCTGGGCCATCTCGGGCACGCTGGGCACCGGCTGCGCGCGGGGCTCCTTCGCCGGGCGGCGACTTTCCTGCATGACCTGCCGCGTCTACCACCGCGTCAAGGAGGAGGAAGGCGTGCGCCGGTTCCAGCTGCTGATTCCCGGTCAGCTCTTCCAGGTCGTCTAGTCACCCGCTTTCCCCGGTAAGAAGGTCGCGGCGCCTCGCGCCGGCGGCCGGCGTTCGCCCGCTGGGCCTGCGCTCGGCTATGCTGGCCCGGCGCCATGCATGTCCTGGTCTTCATCGCCGTGCTGTTCGCCGTGGTGGTCTTCGTCCAGATCGGGCTGCTTTCGATCGCCTTCGACAAGCTCGGTCTCTCGGCCCCCGGCGCGCTCATGCTGCTGCTCGCCTCGCTGGCCGGCAGTTACGTCAACCTGCCTCTGCTGACGGTCGCGGCCGATCCGCCCGAGCCCGGGCTGCTCGAGAAATACGCCCGGCGCGGTCTCCTGGTCCCAGCCGGATTCCGCCCGGGCCACACGCTGATCGCGGTCAACCTGGGCGGCTGCCTGATCCCGGTGTTCTTCTGCCTGTACCTTCTGGCCAGCACCGAGATCGGGGTCGGCGCCCTGTTGCTGGGGGTCGCGGTGGTGGCTGCGGTCTGCCGCCTGGTCAGCCGCCCCATCCCGGGTTTCGGCATCGGTATGCCGGTGCTGGTGGCCCCGCTGGCCGCGGCGCTGGTCGGGGTGAGCCTGGCGCCGGCGGCGAGCGCGCCGCTGGCCTACGTGGCGGGGACCCTGGGCGTGCTGATCGGGGCCGACCTGATGCGGCTGGAGGACATCCGGCGCATGGGGGCGCCGATGGCCGCCATCGGCGGGGCGGGGACCTACGACGGGATCTTCATCACCGGGATCGTGGCGGCGCTGCTGGCCTGAGCGCGGCGCTTTTCATTCTACATTAGAATATTCTAAAATACCGGCCGACTTACGCCCACACCCCTGGAGATCATCATGACTCGTTACGCCGGCCTGGTCCTGGGCGCGCTCGCCGGTCTGCTGTGGCAGGCGCCGCCGCTCGCGGCGCAGGAGCTTGCGTGGGCGCCGGTCGAGTACCGCGCGGCGCCGGAGCGGCGCGCGTTCGAAGGCACGGTGGTCGCCGTCAGGCAGGCCACCGTGTCGGCGCAGGCCGCCGGCCGGGTGCGCGAGGTGCTGTTCGACGTGGACGACTTCGTGCCCGCGGGCGCGGTGATTGTTCGCCTGCGCGGCAAGGAGCAGCGCGCCGGGCTCGAGGCCAGCCAGGCCAGCGTGCGCGAGGCCCAGGCCCGGCTGGGCCGCGCTGAAGACGAGTACCAGCGGGTGCGGCGCATCTTCGCGCAGCGCCTGGTCGCGCAGTCGGCGCTCGACGAGGCGCGGGCGGAGCGCGACGCCGCGCGCGCGCGCCTGGACGCGGCCCTGGCCGAGCTCGCGCGCGCCGAGGAGCAGCTCGACTACACCGAGGTGCGGGCTCCCTACGCGGGCGTGGTGGTGCAGCGTTTCGTGGAGGTCGGGGAGTCGGTCACTCCCGGTCAGCCACTGATGGCGGGCCTGTCCCTGGATGAGCTGCGCGTGGAGCTCAACGTGCCGCAGCGGGAGCTCGCCGCACTGCAGCCCGGCCTGGGCGCCGCGGTGCTCGGCCCCGGCGGCGAGGAGATCGCCGTGGAAGCCGAATCGATCACCGTGCTCCCCGTTGCCGACCCGCGCTCGCACACGGTGCGGGTACGGCTGGAGCTCCCGCCCGGCTCGGGGCCGCTCGCCCCGGGCATGCTGGTCAAGGCGCTGTTCGCCGCCGGCGAGCGCCGCCGCCTCCTGATCCCGGAGAGCGCCCTCGTTCGGCGCAGCGAGGTCGTCGGCGTCTACGTCCTCGGCGAGGACGGCAGGGTGCGCCTGCGGCAGGTGCGCACCGGGCGCGTGCTGGCCCCGGGGCGGGTCGAGGTGCTGGCGGGCCTGAGCGAGGGCGAGCGCGTGGCGCTGGACCCGCACGCCGCGGCGCTGGCGCTCAAGCGCGCCGCCGGGGACTGACGCGGTGGCAGCGCCGCTGGGTATCACCGGGCGCATCGCCGCCCAGTTCCTGCGCTCCGAGATCACGCCGCTGCTGGCGCTGATCGGCCTGCTGCTCGGTGCCTTCGCGGTGGTGGTCACGCCGCGCGAGGAGGAGCCGCAGATCAACGTCACCCTGGCCAACGTGTTCGTCCCCTTTCCCGGGGCGAGCGCCGTGGAGGTCGAGCAGCTGGTCACCACGCCCGCCGAGCAGGTGCTGTCCGAGATCGAGGGCGTCAAGCACATCTACTCGGTGAGTCGTCCCGGCGAGGCCCTGCTCAGTGTGCAGTTCGAGGTCGGCGAGGAGCGCACGGCGGCGATCGTGCGCCTCTACAACGCGATCTTCTCGCACGAGGACTGGCTGCCGCCGGGCCTGGGCGTCGGCAGACCCCTGGTCAAGCCCATGGGCATCGACGACGTGCCCATCCTGACCGCGACGCTGTGGACCGAGGATCCCGAGCGCGGGGCCCACGAGCTGCTGCGCGCCGCGCACGCGATCGAGGCGGAGCTGAAGCGCATACCCGGCACCCGCGACATCTACACCGTCGGCGGGCCGGACCGGGTGGTGCGCGTCGAGCTCGACGCCGCGCTGCTGTCCGGCTACGGCATCGATCTGGCCGAGCTCGGCGCCGCGCTGCGCGGGGCCAACCGCTCCTGGCAGGGCGGCGCCCTGGTGGCCGAGAACCGCGAGACCCTGGTGCAGGCCGGCGAGCTGCTGGCGAGCGCCGAGGAGGTGGGCGAGCTGGTGGTCGCCGCCCGCGCCGGGGCGCCGGTCTACCTGCGCGACCTCGCGCGCATCGATTACGGTCCCGATGTCCCCGCGCGCTATGTCAGCTTTGCCACGGGCCCGGCGGGTGACGGAACGGCGGTGGGCGTCGCGCACCCGGCAGTCACCATCGCGGTAGCGAAGAAGCCGGGGACCAACGCCGTGGTGATCGCCGAGCAGGTCATCGCGCGGCTGGCGCAGCTCGAAGGGACCTTCATCCCCGAGGGGGTGCGGGTAACGGTGACGCGCAACTACGGCGCGACCGCCGACGACAAGGCCAGGACCCTGATCGGCAAGCTCGTCTTCGCCACCGCCTCGGTGGTGGTGCTGGTGCTGCTCGCGCTGGGCCGGCGCGAGGCGGTGATCGTGGGGGTTGCGGTGGTCCTCACCCTGGCGCTGACCCTGTTCGCCTCCTGGGCCTGGGGCTTCACCATCAACCGGGTCTCGCTCTTTGCCCTGATCTTCTCCATCGGCATCCTGGTCGACGACGCCATCGTGGTGGTCGAGAACATCCACCGCCACCAGGCGCTGGGGCGGGGCTCGCTGCTCGACCTCATCCCGGCGGCCGTGGACGAGGTGGGCGGGCCGACGGTGCTCGCCACCCTCACCGTGATCGCCGCGCTGCTGCCCATGGCCTTCGTGACCGGCCTGATGGGGCCCTACATGAGCCCGATCCCCATCAACGCCAGCATCGGGATGCTGCTCTCGCTGCTCGTCGCCATCGTGGTGACGCCCTGGCTCACCAACCGGCTGCTGGGGGCCGCGGGCCACGGCCAGGCGGCGCCCGCGGACGCCGCCGATCCACGGCTTATGGCGCTGTTCCAGCGCCTGGTCGGTCCCTTTCTCGACCCAACCCGCGGCCGCTCGCGGCGGCGCTGGCTGGCGCTCGCGTTGGTGCTGCTGATCGTGCTCTCCGCCGGGCTCGCAGCAACTGGCTCGGTGGTGCTGAAGATGCTGCCCTTCGACAACAAGTCGGAGTTCCAGGTGGTGCTCGACATGCCGGAGGGCAGCGCGCTCGAGCGCACCGCGGCGGTGCTCGACGAGCTCGGCGCGCAGCTCGCCACCGTGCCCGAGGTGCGCGACTACCAGGTCTACGCCGGCACGGCCGCGCCAATCAACTTCAATGGCCTGGTGCGCCAGTACTTCCTGCGCACCGGGGCCAACGTTGGCGACATCCAGGTCAATTTGGCGCCGAAGTCCGAGCGCGGGCGCAAGAGCCACGAGATCGCGGCCGCCGTGCGCGCGCCGCTGGCCAAGATCGCCGCGCGCCACGGGGCCAGCGTCAAGGTCGTCGAGGTGCCGCCCGGCCCGCCGGTGCTGGCCCCGCTGGTCGCCGAGATCTATGGCCCGGAACAGGCCGGGCGGGTCGAGGTCGCGCGCCAGGTGCGCGAGCGCTTCGCGGCCGCCAGCGAGGTGGTCGACGTCGACGACAGCGTCGAGGCGGCGGGTCCGCGGTGGCTGCTGCGCGTCGATCGCCAGCGGGCGGCGCGGCTCGGTCTCGACCAGGCCGCGGTCGTCGACGCGGTCAGCGCCGCGCTGGGCGGGCACGACGCCTCCTTCCTGCACGTCGCGGGCGCGAAGTACGCCGTGCCCATTCGGCTGCGGTTCTCGCCCGCGGACCGCGCCGGGCTGCGCGAGCTGCTCGCGCTGCGCCTGCGCGCGCGCGACGGCACCCTGGTGCCGCTGGGCGAGGTGGTCGAGGTCGTGGATTCGGTGCGCGAGCAGGCGATCTACCACAAGGACCTGCTGCCCGTGGTGTTCGTCACCGGCGACGTGGCCGGGCGCCTGGACAGCCCGCTCTACGCGATGTTCGCCCTGTACGGGGAGCTGGCCGCGAATCCTCCGGCCGGCGCCGACGGGCTGCCGCAGCACCTGATCGCGCCGCCGCAGGACCCCTACCGCTACGCGCTGAAGTGGGACGGCGAGTGGCAGATCACCTACGAGACTTTCCGCGACATGGGCATCGCCTACTCGGTCGGCCTGATCCTCATCTACCTGCTGGTGGTCGCGCAGTTCCGCTCCTACCTCGTGCCGCTGGTGATCATGGCGCCCATTCCGCTCACCGTCATCGGCGTGATGCCGGGCCATGCGCTGCTCGGGGCGCAGTTCACGGCCACCTCCATGATCGGCATGATCGCGCTCGCCGGGATCATCGTGCGCAACTCCATCCTGCTGGTGGACTTCATCAACCAGGAGGTCGCCCAGGGCCGGCCCTTCGCCGAGGCGGTGATCCGTGCCGGCGCCATTCGGGCGCGGCCGATCCTGCTGACCGCGCTGGCGGCGATGCTCGGCGCGCTGTTCATCCTCGACGATCCGATCTTCAACGGCCTGGCGATCGCGCTGATCTCCGGCATCCTGGTCTCGACGCTGCTGACGCTGGTGGTGATACCGGTGATGTACTTCAGCCTCGCCCCGGGCCGCGCGGCGAGCGGCTAGGCGCGCCGGGGTTTCGCCGCGCCGCCGGGGCGGCGGGACGTGGCCTCGTCGCTGCGATAGGGGCGCGATTGTTACCCGCTCGCCGAAGTTGATACCATCCTGCGCAAGGCGCGCCCGGCTCGGCGCGCCTGGCGTCTCGGCGGCGTGAGGGGCAGGCGATGGCGGATCGGCGACTGCAGGTATTTCGCACCGTGGCGCGGTTGCTCAGCTTCACCAAGGCGGCCGACACCCTGCACATGACCCAGCCCGCGGTCACCTTCCAGATTCGCCAGCTCGAGGAGTACTTCGGGACCCGCCTGTTCGATCGCACGCACAACCGCATCACGCTCACCAACGCGGGCCAGGTGGTGTACCGCTACGCCGACGAGATCTTCGAGCTCTACGGGCGAATGGAGAACGCGGTCCGCGAGCTCACCGGGGAGATGAGCGGCACGCTCACCATCGGTGCGAGTACCACCATCGCCGAATACATGCTCCCGGCGCTGCTCGGCGACTTCAAGCGCAAGTACCCCGACGTGAGCATCCAGCTGCAGGTCAGCAACACGGAGGGGGTGGTGTCGATGGTGGAGAACAACACCATCGACCTCGGCGTGGTCGAGGGCCCGGTCGGCAACAAGAACCTGGCGGTGGAGTTCTGCCGTGACGATCAGCTGGTGGTGATCATGCCGCCCGACCACGAGCTCGCCGGGCGTGAGAAGCTGCCGGTCGAGGTGCTGTTCGATCACCCCTTCATCGCCCGCGAGGAGGGCTCGGGCACGCGCGACGTGATCGCCGAGTACCTGGAGCACTGCGGGCACGATCCCAACAACCTCAACTTCGCCATCGAGCTCGGCAACCCGGAGGCGATCAAGGGCGCGGTCGAGGCCGGAATGGGCCTGTCGATCATCTCGCGCGCCACAGTGCACAAGGAGCTCAAGCTCGGCACGCTGGTCGCCCTGCCGCTCGATCCGCCCCTGACGCGCACCTTCTCCTTCGTGCACCAGAAGCAGCAGTTCCGTCACCGCGCGATCGAGAAGCTCTACGATTTTGCCCGCCTGTACTGCGAGGCGCACCCGGACGAGGATGGGTGAGCGCGCCCGGCTCGGCGGGGCGCGTGCTCAGTGCCACGACGACCGTGCCGGCGGCGGCGAACGGGACGGGACCCATGAGTGAGAAGCGCCTGCTCAAGGCGTTCGCGCGACTCGCCCCGGAGCAGCGCCTGCAGCTGTGCGAGTTCGCGGAGTTCCTCGCGGCGCGCTCGCCGGCGGCCCCCACGTTGCGCGAGCCGCTGCCGATCGAGCGCCCGGCCGAGGAGACCGTGGTCGCGGCCATGCGACGCCTGTCCCTGTCCTACCCGATGCTGGAGGCGGAGCGCCTGCTGCACGGCGCCGCTGGACTGCTCGCCGAGCACACCCTGCAGGGGCGCGCGGCGGGCGAGGTGATCGACGAACTGGAGGCGCTGTTCCTCAGGCACTTCCAGGAGCTCGACGCGGGCTCGGACGAGCGCTGAGGGCAGTCCATGCTGCAGATTCTTCGCGCCTGGTATGAACGCCACTTCTCCAACCCGGAGGCGTTCATGCTGGCCTTTCTGCTGGTGCTCGGCTTCACGCTGGTGCTCACGCTCGGCGAGATGCTGGCGCCGGTGCTGGCGAGCATGATCATCGCCTACCTGCTCGAGGGCGTGATCGGCGTCATCGAGCGGCGCGGCGGACTGCGCCTGCCCTCGGTGATCGTCGTCTATCTCGCCTTTCTCGCGCTGCTGACCCTGACGCTGTTCGGCCTCGTGCCGCTGCTCTCGCGCCAGCTCACCCAGATGGTCCAGGATCTGCCGCAGATGGTGACGCGCGGCCAGGCCCTGCTGATTCAGTTCGCCCAGACCTACCCGCAATTCATCTCCGAGGAGCAGATGACCGAGGCCATCGGGCACCTGCGCCTGGAACTGGCCGGTTACGGGCAGCGCATTCTCGCCTACTCGCTGTCCTCGTTTGTCGGCCTGGTCACCCTGGTGGTGTTCCTGGTCCTGGTGCCCTTGCTGGTCTTCTTCTTTCTCAAGGACAAGCACAAGATAATCGCCTGGTTCTCGAACTACCTGCCCAAGGATCGCCGCCTGGCGCAGCAGGTCTGGGAAGAGGTGGATGCCCAGATCGGCAACTATATCCGCGGCAAGTTCTGGGAAATCCTGGTGGTGTGGGCCGCCTGCTACCTCACCTTCGCCGTGATGGGGCTGAAGTTCGCGCTTCTGCTCGGCTTCCTGATCGGGCTTTCGGTGCTGGTGCCCTACGTGGGCGCCGTGGTGGTGACGCTGCCGGTGGTTCTGGTCGCCTACTCGCAGTGGGGCTTTGCGCCCGACTTCTGGTACCTGCTTCTCGCCTACCTCGTAATCCAGGGGCTCGACGGCAGCGTCCTGGTGCCGCTGCTGTTCTCCGAGGTCGTGAACCTGCACCCGATCGCCATCATCGTCGCGGTGCTGGTGTTCGGAGGGGTCTGGGGCTTCTGGGGGGTGTTCTTCGCCATCCCGCTCGCCACCCTGGTGCAGGCGGTGCTGCACGCCTGGCCCAAGTCGGACGACGAGCAAGCCGCGCGGGCCGGCTGAGCGGGCCGCGCGTGGCGCGCTGGCGCTAGAGCACCTCCGAGGCGTAGTCGGCCAGGCGCGAGCGCTCCACCCGCCGCAGCGTGACGTGACCGCTGTGCTCCCAGTTCTTGAAGCGGTCGACCGCGTAGGTGAGGCCCGAGGTCGTCTCGGTCAAGTAGGGCGTGTCGATCTGGGCGATGTTGCCCAGGCACGCCACCTTGGTCCCCGGGCCGGCGCGGGTGATGAGCGCCTTCATCTGCTTGGGCGTCATGTTCTGCGCCTCGTCGAGAATGATGAACTTGTTGAGGAAGGTCCGCCCGCGCATGAAGTTCAGCGAGCGGATCTTGATCCGGCTCCTGAGCAGGTCGCTGGTCGCCGAACGTCCCCACTCGCCCGTGGACTCGCTGCTGGTCAGCACCTCGAGGTTGTCCATCAGCGCCCCCATCCAAGGCGTCATCTTCTCTTCCTCGGTGCCGGGGAGAAAGCCGATGTCCTCGCCCAGCGGCACGGTGATCCGGGTCATGACGATCTCGGTGTAGCGGTTGTCCTCGAACGTCTGGGCGAGGCCCGCGGCGAGCGCGAGCAGCGTCTTGCCGGTGCCGGCGACGCCCAGCACGGTGACGAAATCGATGTCGGGGTCGAGCAGCAGGTTGAGCGCGAAGTTCTGCTCCCTGTTGCGGGCGTTGATTCCCCAGACCGCGTGCTGCGGCAGGGCATAGTCGTTGATCACCTCGATGATCGCGCCCTTCTCTTCCTTGCGCCGCACGACGGCCTGGAAGGCGCTCTCGTCATCGAGGTAGAGGAACTGCGTCGGATGCCACTGCTCGACGCCCGGCCCCGAGACGCGGTAGAAGCTGCGCCCCTCTTCCTGCCAGGACTCGAGCCGCTTGGCGTGGCTGTCCCAGAAGTCCTTCTCCAGCTCTTCGAAGCCGCTGTAGAGCAGGTCGACGTCATCGAGCACCATGTCGCCGCGATAGTCCTCCGCGGGGATGCCGAGCACCGAGGACTTGATCCGCAGGTTGATGTCCTTGGAGACCAGCACGATGACGGCATCGGTTCGCGCCTGCTGCAGCGCCAGCGCGGTGCCGAGGATCTCGTTGTCGTGGCGGTGGCCCGGCAGCGTCTCGGGAAGCTGGATCGGCAGCGTCTGGGTCTGGAAGAAGAGCTTGCCCTGGGGCTGGTGATCCTCGCGCCCGTTCAAAGCGTTGGGAAGGGCCAGTCCGCCGTCGATGTCCTCCTTGGTCGCATCGGTCATCAGCTCGTCGAGGAAGCGGCTGACCTGGCGCACGTTGCGGGCGAGCTCCGAAGTCCCGCGCTTGTTCGCGTCGAGTTCCTCGAGCACCACCATGGGCAGGAAGATGTCGTGCTCCTGGAAGCGGAAGATCGCCGCCGGGTCGTGCATGAGCACGTTGGTGTCGAGAACGTACAGGCGCTTGCCCGTGGGCTTCTTGATCATGCCTCAGCGCGCTCGGGTTGAAGAGAGGGAGAGGTTGCGCGCCGGGCGCGCATCGACAGCGCCGCCGCCGCGCTCAAAGGGCGGTCACGGCCCGCAGGACTTCCTCGGCATGGCCGTCGACCTTGACCTTGCGCCACTCCGCGCGCAACACGCCCTTCTTGTCGATCAGGAAGGTGCTGCGTTCCACGCCCAGCACCTCCTTGCCGTACATCTTCTTCAGGCGAATGACGTCGTAGAGCCCGCAGGCGAGCTCTTCCTTGTCCGAGAGCAGGTCGAACGGAAAGCCCTGCTTGTTCTTGAAATTTTCGTGGGCGCGCACGCCGTCGCGGCTGACGCCGAGGATTACAGTTTCTTGCCGAGCGAACTTGCGGTGCAGCTGCTTGAAATCCAGCCCCTCGCGGGTGCAGCCCGGCGTGCTGTCCTTGGGATAGAAATAGAGCACGACGTTCTTTCCGCGCAGATCGTGCAGGCGGATCTCCTGCTCGCCGGTGGCGGGCAGCTTGAAGTC
>JBFKOE010000038.1:0-12518 GCA_041629015.1 Gammaproteobacteria bacterium | reverse complement strand
GCGCAGAAGCGCTTCTGCGCGACCGAGGGCATCGAGCGCGTGGTGCCGCTGGCGCTGATGCGCTCGCGCAACTTCGCCAAGGACTACGGCGTGCTGATCGAGGATGGCCCGCTGGCGGGAATCACGGCGCGCGCCGTGGTCGTGATCGACGAGAACGACCGCGTGGTCCACACTGAGCTGGTGCCGGAGATCGGCCAGGAGCCGAACTACGAGGCCGCCCTGGCGGCGGTCAAGTAGGCCACCGCGGGAGAGTCACGGCCGCCGCGCAGCGCGGCGGCCGCTGCGCGCCGCTCGCGGCGCGCGGATCAACGCTAGAGCGCTGACGACATGCTGATATTTGAACGCTCCGAGCCCGGCCGTGCCAATGCGCCGCACGTTCCGCCCGGCGCGGGCGATCTGTCCGATCTGCCGTCGCACCTGCGCCGCACGCGGCGCGCGCCGCTGCCCGAGGTCTCGGAGCTGGACGCGGTGCGCCACTACACCCGCCTCTCGCAGCGCAACTTCTCCATCGACACCCAGTTCTACCCGCTGGGCTCCTGCACCATGAAGTACAACCCGCGCGCCTGCAATCGCCTGGCGATGCTGCCGGGCTTCCTGCAGCGTCACCCCCTGGCCCCCGAGTCGACGGGGCAGGGGCTGCTCGCCTGTCTCTACGAGCTGCAGGAGATGCTGCGCGAGGTCACCGGCATGAAGGGCGTGTCGCTGACTCCGGCGGCGGGCGCCCAGGGAGAGTTCGCCGGGGTGGCGATGATCCGCGCCTACCATCGCTCGCGCGGTGACACGGAGCGCAGCGAGATTCTGGTTCCCGACGCGGCGCACGGCACCAATCCCGCCACCGCGGTGATGTGCGGCTACGCGGTGCGCGAGATCCCCACCGGCGCCGACGGCGACGTCGATCTCGAGGCGCTGCGCGCCGCCGTGGGCCCGCAGACGGCTGGCATCATGCTCACCAACCCCTCGACGCTGGGCGTGTTCGAGCGGCGCATCGAGGAGATCGCGCGGGTGATGCACCAGGCCGGCGGACTGCTGTACTACGACGGCGCCAACCTCAATGCCATCCTCGGCAAGGTGCGCCCCGGGGACATGGGCTTCGACGTCATCCACCTGAACCTGCACAAGACCTTCGCCACGCCGCACGGCGGCGGCGGTCCGGGCTCGGGGCCGGTGGGGGTGAGCGAGCGCCTGCTGCCGTTCCTGCCGCTGCCGATGGTGGGGCGCGATGGCGAGCGCTACCGTTGGTTGACCGACCAGGACCGGCCCGAGTCGATCGGGCGCCTGTCCGCGTTCATGGGCAACGTCGGCGTGCTGCTGCGCGCCTATGTCTACGCGCTGCTGGTGGGGCGTGAGGGCATGGAGCGCATCGCCGAGTACTCGACGCTGAATGCCAACTACCTGATGGTGCGGCTGCGCGCCGCCGGGTTCGATCTGGCCTACCCGACGCGCCGCGCGACCCACGAGTTCATCGTCACCCTGCGCCGCCAGGCCAAGGAGCTGGGGGTGACGACCATGGACGTTGCCAAGCGCCTGCTCGACTACGGTCACCACGCCCCGACGACGTATTTCCCCTTGCTGGTCCCCGAATGCCTGCTGATCGAGCCGACCGAGACCGAGTCGAAGGCAACGCTCGACGCCTTCGCCGAGGCTCTGGCCGGCATTCTCGCCGAGGCCCGCGAGCAGCCCGAGCTGGTGCGCAACGCTCCGCACACGCTGCCCGTGCGCCGGCTCGACGACGTGCGCGCCGCGCGCGAGCTCGACTTGGCCTGGCGCCCGGCCGCGGACGGCGCCTAGGGATGGCCGCAAAGGGCGCCGCCGGACTGCGGCGCATCCTGCTCGCCACCGGATACTCCGTACGCGGACTGAGCGCCGCGTTTCGCGGCGAGGCCGCCTTTCGTCAGGAACTCCTGCTGGTCGCCATCGCGGCTCCGCTCGCCTGGTGGCTGGAGCCCGGCGCAATCGGGCGCGCGCTGCTGATCGGCAGCGTGGTGCTGGTGCTGGTCGTGGAATTGCTGAACAGCGCCATTGAGGCCGCAATCGATCGTTTCGGCGAGGAGCGACACCCGCTGTCCGGGCGGGCCAAGGACCTCGGCTCGGCCGCGGTGATGGTCGCGCTGCTCAACGCCGGGCTGGTGTGGGTGCTGGTGCTGACGCGCTGAGCGCGGCGCGTGGACGCCTCCGGGGCGGGAGGCTACCATTTGGCCCCGCGACGAACGACACCCCGGGGGCTTCGCCATGTCCGCGCTGATCTGCGGCTCCATCGCCTACGACACCATCATGGTGTTTCACGACCGTTTCAAGCACCACGTGCTCCCGGACAAGGTGCACATCCTCAACGTCTCCTTTCTGGTTCCCGACATGCGGCGCGAGTACGGCGGTTGCGCGGGCAATATTGCCTATACCCTGAAGATGCTCGGCGAGGAGCCGCTGCCGATGGCGACCGTGGGCCGCGACTTCGGTGAATACCGGGGTTGGCTCGGCGAGTGCGGCATCGACACCGAGTTCGTGCGCGAGATCGCCGAGAGCTACACCGCCCAGGCCTACATCACCACCGACATGGACGACAACCAGATCACCGCCTTTCACCCGGGCGCCATGTCCTTCGCGCACCAGAACGCCGTGCCCACCGATCGCGGCCTGCGACTGGGCATGGTCTCGCCGGACGGGCGCCAGGGGATGGTGGAGCACGCCGCGCAGTTCGCCGCGGCCGGCATTCCGTTCGTCTTCGACCCGGGACAGGGGCTGCCGATGTTCGACGGTGAGGAGCTGCTGCGCTTCGTCGAGCAGGCCGCCTGGGTGGCGGTGAACGACTACGAGAGCGCGCTGCTGCAGGAGCGCACCGGGCTGGGCGTGGCCGAGCTCGCCGCGCGCGTCGAGGCGCTGATCGTCACCCGCGGCGCGCAGGGCTCGGTCATACACACCAAGGGCAGAAGCATCGAGATCCCGGCGCTTCGCGTCACCGCGGTGGACCCGACGGGCTGCGGCGATGCCTATCGCGCCGGCCTGCTGTTCGGGCTGCTGCGCGGATTCGACTGGGAGACCACCGGGCGCGTGGCGGCGTTGCTCGGGGCCATCAAGGTCGAGCACCACGGGACCCAGAACCACCGCTTCGACGCCGAGGAACTCGCCGAGCGCTTTCGGGAGAGCTTCGGCTATCGTTTCGATCGCTAGCCCCCGCGCCCTCTACGCCGCGGCGACCGGATCCCACCGCGGTTTCGCCGGCGCGCTGCTCGCCCTGCTCGTGCTCAAGCTGGCGCTGGCCGCCTGGCTGCCGGTGACCGGCGACGAGGCCTATTTCTACCTGTGGGCACGCCATCTCGATTACGGCTACTACGATCATCCGCCGCTGAGCGCCTGGCTGCTGTGGCCGCTGCAGGGCATCGCTCCCTGGACGCCGCTGCTGCGGCTGCCGGCGGTCCTCGTCAGCCTGGCCGTCGCCCTGGGGATGTACGGCATGCTGCGCGCGCACGGGGAGGTCCGGGCGCGCGCGGCGGCGCTGCTCTTCGCGCTGGTGCCCGTCTACCTGCTGGTGCCCGTGCCCACCACCGACACGCCGCTGCTGCTGTTCGCGTTCGCCTCGGTGTGGGCGCTGCAGCGTGCGCTCGCCACCGCTGGCGCGGGCTGGTACGCGCTCGCCGGGGTGCTGCTCGGGCTAGCCTTTCTCTCCAAGTATTTCGCGGTGTTGCTCGGCGCCGCCTACCTGGTTCTCTATGCCGCGCGGGTCCGCGAGGCCTTGCACTGGCGGGGGTTCGCGCTGCTCGCCGCCTGCGCGCTGGCGCTGGTCGCGGTCAACGTGCTGTGGAACTACGAGCATTGCTGGGACAACATCCTGTTCAATCTGTACAACCGCAACGTCGACGAGCAGGCGTCGCTGGTAAAGCCGCTGCTGTTCGTCGTGGTGCAGCTGTATCTGGCGACGCCGGTCGTCGTCTACTATCTCGCCCGGCGCGGCCGCGAGCTGGCGAGCGCGCTGTGCGAGCCCGCCAACGCGGTGCTCGGGTTCGCCTTCGCGGTGCCGCTCGCGCTGCTCGGCCTGGTCTCCGTGAGCAAGGAGGTCGGCCTGCACTGGGTGCTGGCGTTCTATCCTTTTCTGTTCCTGCTCGCCGGACGGACACTGGCCATGGAGCAGCTGCGCGCCGGCGTGCTGTTCATGGCCGGATTCAGCGCGCTTCACCTCGCGGTGATGGTCGCGCTGCTGGCGGTGCCGACCAGCGCGTGGCGGGGGCTGGAGCGCTATTCCGAGCTGGTCTTCCTGCTGCACACCGAAGAGGTGGCCGCCGAGATCGAACGCCTCGCCGGCGAGCGGGTGCTGCTGAGCACCAGCTACACGCCCTCCTCGATGCTGGCGCACCGCCTGCAACGCGATCTGCCGGTCTTCGGGCTCGGCTCACGCTATGCCCGGCAGGATGATATTCTCACCGACTTTCGGGAATTCGACGGCAGGGACCTGGTCGTGCTGATCAAGAATGCCGACGACGCGGCGCAGTTGTCCCCGTACTTCAGCAGCATCAGGCTGAGCGCATTCGAGCTGCGCGGCGCTCGCTATCACCTGGTCGAAGGCGAGCGCTTCCGCTACCCGGTGTACCGCGAGCGAATCCTCGAGTCGGTGCGCCAGCGTTACTACCGCATCCCCGCCTGGTTGCCGGTCGGCGGTTGCGATTTCTGCGCCCGCTATTTCGGCGACGTGCGCTGCGAGATCCGCTGAGATGCGAGCCTTGCGCCGAAGGCTTTCGGGCTGGGGCCGTTACCCGGTCCTCGAATGCGACACCGTGCGCCCCGAGTCCTACGCCGGGCTCGCAGTGACCGATGGCAGCGTCATCGCCCGCGGGCTGGGACGCAGCTACGGTGACGCGGCGCTGAACGATCACGGTTGGGTGCTGTTCACCGAGCGCGTCAACCGTATGCTGCGCTTCGACGAGGGCACCGGCGCGCTGCGCGCCGAGGCCGGCGTGAGCCTGGCCGACGTGTTCCGCACCTTCGTGCCGCGCGGCTGGTGTCCGGCGGTGACCCCCGGCACTCGGCAGGTGACCCTCGGCGGCTGCGTGGCCGCCGACGTGCACGGCAAGAACCATCACCGCGACGGCTCCTTCAGCGCCGCGCTCGACGAGCTGGTGCTGATCGGCGCCGACGGCGCGCGCCGGCGCTGCTCCCCGCGGCGCGAGGCCGAGACCTTCTGGGCCACCGTCGGCGGCATGGGCCTGACGGGCACCATCGGCGAGGTCGCGCTGCGGCTGCGCCCCATCGAGACCGCCTATCTCAGCGTCGAGCACCGCCCGACCGAGGGGCTGGAGCAGACGCTCGACGTGCTGCAGGATCCGCAGTTCGACGACCAGTACACGGTCGCCTGGGTCGATTGCCTGGCGCGGGGGCGCGGGCTGGGCCGCGGGGTGTTCATGCGCGCCCACCACGCGCGCCGCGACGAGCTGCCTGCGCGCCTTCGTGCCGCCCCCCTGACCGTGGTCGGCCACGCGCCGCGCCGCGTTCCCCTGGATCTGCCCGGCTGGGTGCTGAACCGCGCCGCCGCGCGCGCCTTTAACGCGCTCTACTATCGCCGCCAGGGCGCGCGCCGCAGCCCCTTCTTGGCCGATTACCGGACCTTCTTCCACCCGCTCGACGGCCTCGCCGACTGGAACCGGCTCTACGGGCGCCGGGGTTTCCTGCAGTACCAGTGCGTCATTCCCAGCGAGGGCGCGCGCGCGGGGATCTACGAGCTGATCCGGCGGCTCGCCGATTCCGGCGCGGGCTCCTTCCTGGCGGTGCTCAAGCGCCTCGGGGCCGCGAATCCCGCGCCGCTGTCGTTTCCCCTGGACGGCTACACGCTGGCGCTCGATCTGCCCTTGCGCGGCACGCGCACCCTGGAGCTGCTCGCGGAACTGGACCGCCAGGTCATCGCCTGGGGTGGCCGGGTCTATCTCGCCAAGGATGCCTGCCTGTCGCCGGAGTCCTTCCGCGCCATGTATCCGCGCTTCGCCGAGTGGTACCGGGTCAAGCAGGCGCTCGATCCGGAGTGGCGGTTCGATTCGGCGCTGGCGCAGCGGCTGCGGCTCGCGGAGGGCCCGTGAGCGAGCCGGTGCTCATCGTCGGCGCCGGCTCGGCCATCGCCCGCGGCTGCGCGGCGGCGCTCGCGGCGTGCGGTCACCCGCTGTGCCTGGCCGGGCGCGACGGCGGCGAGCTGAAGCGCATCGCCGCGGATCTGCGGGTGCGCTACCGGGTCCAGGTCGAGACCCAGCGGCTGGATCTTCTCGCCGCCGCCCGGCACGAAGCCGTGCTCGACAAGGTGCAGGAGTCCTTGGGCGGGCTGCACGGCGTGGTGCTCGCGGCCGGCGAGCTGGGCGACCAGGCCGAGGCGGCGCGTGACCCGGAGCTGCTGGCGCGGGTTCTGAACACCAACTTCACCGCCGCCGCCGCCCTGCTGACGCGCTGTGCCAACCGCCTCGAGGCTCAGGGCGCGGGCTTCATCGTCGCCATCGGCTCGGTGGCCGGCGACCGCGGCCGCCAGAGCAATTATCCCTACGGCGCCGCCAAGGGCGGGCTCGCGCTGTTTCTGCAGGGACTGCGCAATCGCCTGCACCCGGCGGGCGTGCGGGTGCTGACGGTCAAGCCCGGCTTCGTCGACACCGCGATGACCTACGGCCTGAGCGGCATGTTCCTGGTCGCCGACCCGCGGCAGGTCGGGCGCCGGATCGTGCGCGCGCTCGCCGGCGGGCGCGACGTGATCTACGTGCCTTGGTTCTGGCGCTACATCCTGTGGGTCATCCGCGCCATTCCCGAGCCGCTGTTCAAGCGCCTGAAGCTGTGAGCGCGGCGCGCGACTACTGGCGCAGCCTGCGCCCCCACCAGTGGGTCAAAAACGGTTTCGTGCTCACCGGGCTGCTGTTCGCCCACGCCTGGGACGACCCGGAGCTGACCCTGCGGGTGCTGGCCGCGGCGCTGGCCTTCTGCCTGGTCTCGAGCGCCGTCTATCTCGGCAACGACCTCATCGACCGCGAGCGCGACCGCCTGCACCCGCTCAAGCGCCAGCGACCAATCGCCAGCGGCCGGATCGCCACGGCGCCGGCGCTGCTCGCCAGCCTAGGTATCGGCGCCGCGGGCCTGGCGCTGGGCCTGCTCGCCGGGACCGCTGTGCTCGGCATCCTCCTCGCCTACGTGGTGCTCAACGCGGCCTACGCCCTGCGCCTAAAGGAGGTGGTGATCCTCGACGTCTTCCTGATCGCCGCCGGGTTCATGCTGCGCATTCTCGCCGGGACACTCGGGGTCGGCATTCCCCCTTCGAGCTGGCTGCTGCTGTGCGGGCTGATGGTCACGCTGTTCCTGGGGTTTGCCAAGCGGCGCGCCGAGATCGGCGCGGTCGAGGGCGCGGAGCAGGGCGCGCACCGCGAGGTGCTGGCGCACTACTCGCCGGTGCTGCTCGACACCTTCATGGCGATCGCCGCGACCGGCACCATCCTCACCTACAGCCTCTACACGGTGAGCCCCGACACGGTGCGCATCCACGGCACCGAGCACCTCATCTACACGGTGCCGTTCATCATCTACGGCATATTCCGCTACATGTTCCTGCTGCATCGCCGCGGCGGCGGCGGCGACCCGGCGCGCGACCTGCTGAGCGATGCTCACCTGCTGCTGGCGATGGCGGGGTGGCTGGCGAGCACGGTGTGGCTGCTGGCGTGAAGGCCGCCTTCTCCGGCGTGCTCAGCGGCTGGCAGCTGAAGGCGCTGGCGATCTCGGTGGCGCTCGCCGCGGGCGGTTACCTGGCCTTCTCGCTGTGGGGCGGCTGGGCGGAGACGGGAGCTGCGCTGGCGCGCGTCGGGCCGCTCGCGGTAGCGGTGCTGCTCGGCCTGTCGCTGCTCAACTACGGGCTGCGCTGCGTGCGCTGGTTCCATTACCTGCGCCTTCTGGGCCACCGTCTGCCGGCCGACTTCGGGCTGCGGGTATACCTCACCGGCTTTGCCCTCACCACCACGCCGGGCAAGGCCGGCGAGGCGCTGCGCAGTGTCTTCCTCAAGCCGCGCGGTGTCGGCTACGCGCACAGCATCGCCACCCTGTTCGCCGAGCGCCTGGCCGACCTGCTGACCATCGTGCTGCTGTGCCTGCCCGGGCTGTGGACCTACCGCCCGGCCCAGCCGGTGGTGATCGCCTGCCTGGTCGCGCTGCCGCTGCTGCTGATCGCGTTGCGGCGCGAGCGGTGGCTGCGCGCGCTTCAGCGCGCGCTGGGTGCGCGCCTGCCGGAGCGGCTGGCGGGCGCTCTCGGCCACGGCGTGGACACCGTGGTCCATGCCGGGCACCTGTTCCGCCCCACGATGCTGGCCTGGGGCTTGGCGCTGGGCATCGTCGCCTGGGGGGCCGAGGCGCTGGCGTTTCACTACCTGCTCGAGCTGCTCGGCGTGGAACTCGACGTCTCGGTATCGTTCTTTATCTATGCCTTCGCGATGCTGGTCGGTGCGCTCAGCTTCCTTCCGGGCGGGCTGGGCGGCGCCGAGCTGACCATGCTCGTGCTGTTGCTGCTCAACGGCGCCGATGAGGCCCAGGCCGCGGCCGCCACGGTGGTGATCCGCCTCGCCACCCTGTGGTTCGCCGTGCTGCTCGGCGTGCTGGCTCTGCTGCGCCCGCCGAGGGCCGATGCAAAACAGTCGGCCCGCTGATCGTTATTACCAGCATCGGGGCCTTGCTGCCGGCGCGCGGGCGTTCGCGGTATAGTTGTGCGCGGTGTCGCTGCGCGGCCGCGGCAGGGCGGCTAGGGTGGCGCAGGAGTCTGCTTTCGGTGGGGTCGGTTTGATGGGTCATGGTTATCGGACCGCGGCGCTCGCGCTCGCGGCGGTGGTGGGTCTTTCGGCCACGGCGGGTGCGGCGCCCGCCCCGGGGCCGCGCGAGGTCGAGGAGGCGATGCTGTTACAGCCGGACCTGCGCAACGGCCTGGAGATCTACGAGGTGTGCTCGGCCTGCCACCTGCCCGAGGGCTGGGGCACGCCCGACGGCGAGTTCCCGCAGCTGGCGGGCCAGCATCGCAACGTCATCATCAAGCAGTTGGCCGACATCCGCGCCGGCAACCGCGATTCTCCCGCCATGTACCCATTCGCGCTGCCGGAGGCGATCGGCGACGCGCAGGCGCTCTCCGACGTCGCGGCCTACATCCAGCGTCTGAAGATGACACCGACCAACGGCCGGGGCCGCTGGGAGCCCGGCAGCTCGGAGTTCGAGCGTGGCAAGAAACTCTACACGGAGCAGTGCCAGGCCTGTCACGGCGCGCTCGGCGAGGGCTCGAACGAGCGCTTCTTCCCACGCCTCCAGGGCCAGCACTACCGCTACATGCTGCGCCAGCTGGAGTGGCTCCTCGACGGCAAGCGGCGCAACGGCAATGCGGCGATGACCGAGGTGATAAAGAAGCTCAGCGGCCGCGAGCGCGAGCTGATCGTGAACTACGTCTCGCGCATCCCCGTGGACCGCTCCCTGCGGGCGCCGTCGGCGGAGTGGAGAAACCCCGACTTCGATTGACCGGGCCGCGGAAGCCCGGCCGCTCCACCGGCCGGAGTACGACGATGAGCCGACGGGTCGTCATCCACCTCGACATGGACGCCTTCTACGCCTCGGTCGAGGCGCTGGACGCACCCGAGTTGGCCGGGCTGCCGGTGCTGGTCGGCGGCACGCCGGAGGGGCGCGGTGTCGTGGCCGCGGCGAGCTACGAGGCCCGTCGCTTCGGGGTGCATAGCGCCATGCCCATGGCGCGGGCGCTGCGCCTGTGCCCCGATGCGGTGCTGCGCCCGGTTCGCATGGCGCGCTACGCCGAGGTCTCCGACGCGGTGCGCGCGGTGCTCGAGCGCTACTCGCCGCTCATCGAGCCGCTGTCCCTGGACGAGGCCTTCGTCGACGTGACCGCCAGCCGGCGCCTGTTCGGCGGCGGCGTCGAGATCGGCCGCCGCATCCAGCGCGAGATCCTGTCCGAGATCGGGCTCGGTGCCTCGGTGGGGGTGGCCCCCAACAAGTTCCTGGCCAAGGTCGCCAGCGACCTGGAGAAACCCGCCGGGTTCGTCGTGGTCGAGGCCGACCGGGTGCAGGAGTTCCTCGACCCGTTGCCGGTCGGCCGGCTGTGGGGGGTCGGGGCGGTCACCGAGGCCGAGCTGCACCGCCACGGCATTCGCACCATCGCCGAGCTGCGCCGCCTGCCGCCCGGTGGCGCCGCGCGGCTCCTCGGGTCCCATGGCGAGCAGCTCGAGCGCCTGGCGCGTGGCGAGGACGAGCGCCCCGTCGTGCCCGAGCACGAGGCCAAGTCGATCTCCAACGAGATCACCTTCGCCGCGGATCTGGAGACGGATGAGGCGCTGCTCTCCTGCCTGCAGCAGCTCTGCGAGCAGGTGGCCTGGCGAATGCGGCGCGCGGGGCGGTGCGCGCGCACGGTGCAGATCAAGGTGCGTTTCGCCGATTTCTCCACAGTCACTCGTGCCCGCACCCTGGCGCGGGCGAGCGATCTCACCAGCGAGCTGTGGGAATCCGCATGCGAGCTCTTCGAGCGCCGTCTGCCGCGCCCGCGCCCGCCGGTGCGCCTGCTGGGCGTCGGGGTGAGCGGCCTGCAGGGGCGCGAGGGCGAGCAAGGCGATCTGTTCGCCGACGGCCAGCGCGAGCGGGAGGCGCGCCTCGACCGGGTGGCCGATGCCATCCGTGCGCGCTTCGGCCGCTCGGCGGCGAGGCGCGGACGGGCCTCCTGAGCCCGAGCCAGGCGGGGCTCAGGCCAGCGCTTCGCGCAGCGCGGCGGGCTCCGTGATCGGCGCCGAGCACTGGGTGCCGCGGCAGACGTAGGCGGAAAATCCTTCTGGTGCGGGCCGGTAGGCCGCGAGGGCCTCGGGCAGGTCGGGCGCGTCGTCCGGAATGGCGAGCACCAGCCGGTGTGGATGGTAGCCCTCGAGGAGCGCGGCGGCGGCTTCCAGCGCCTCGCCGGTGCCTCGCAGCATCACCAGCTCCGGCGGCTCGAGCGATTCGGCGAGCGCACGCAGCAGCGAGTTGTGCCAGGAAGGCGCCCGCTCGATCGCGCCCGCCGCCGCGCGCAGCGTGCCGGCGGCGGCGTCCAGGTAGCGTGCCTCGCCGAGCAGGTGCCCGAGGCGCTGCAGCGCGTGGGCGGCGATGCCGTTGCCGGCCGGCACGCTGTCGTCGCCGTAGGGCTTGGGCCGGTGGATCAGGGCCTCGTGATCGTCGGCGGTAAAGAAGAAGCCGCCCTGCTCCGGATCGGCGAAGTGCGCCAGCAGGGTGTCCGCCAGCGCCTGGGCGAAGGCGAGGTCCGCGCCGCGCCAGCGCGCCTGCAACAGCTCCAGCACCCCGTCGAGCAGAAAGGCGTAGTCGTCCAGGTAGGCCGGAAAGCGGGCGCGCCCGTCCTTGTGGACCGCGGTCAGGCGTTCCCCCGACCAGGCCTCGGCGCGCAGGAACTCGAGCGCCTGCCCGGCCGCGGCCACCAGGTCCGGGCGCCCCAGCCGGCGGCCGGCCGAGGCCAGCCCGCGGATCATCAGGCCGTTCCAGGCGGTCAGGATCTTCTCGTCGCGCCCGGGTTGCGTGCGCTGCGCACGCAACGCCAGCAGCTTGGCGCGGGCCGAGGCCAGGCGCGCGGCCAACTCTTGCTCGCTCAGGCCCAGGCGCTCGGCGAGCGCCGAGATCTCGACGGCCACCTTGAGGTGCCAGCGGCCCTCGAAATTGGCCCGCAGGTCGAGCCCGAAGTGCGGCGCGGCAAGCTCCCATTCCGGTGCGTCGAGCGCAGCGCGCACCTCGTCACGGCTCCAAACGTAGCTGCCGCCCTCGTGTCCGTCGGTGTCGGCGTCCAGGGTGGCGAAGAAGGCCCCCCCCGGAGCGCGCATCTCGCGCAGCGCCCAGTCGGCGATCGCCAGCGCGGTGTCGCGGTAGAGCGGCTCGCCGGTGATCTGCCAGGCACAGGCGTAGAGGTGCAGCAGCGGCCCGTTGTCATAGAGCATCTTCTCGAAGTGCGGGATCTCCCAGCGCGCGTCGACCGCATAGCGGTAGAAGCCGCCGCCGAGTTGGTCCTGCAGGCCGCCGAGCGCCATGCGCCGCAGGGTGGTGGTGACGATCGCCAGCGCCTGGTCGTCGCCCTCGCCCGCGTGCTCGAGCAGGCGCTCGAGGGCCGCCGGCTGGGGAAACTTGGGCGCGTCGCCGAAGCCGCCGTTGACGGAATCGAAGCCGGCGATCAGCTCGCGGCGCGCGGCGGCGAGATGAGACGCCTGCGGCGAGCCGCCCCCGGGCACGGCGCGATGGATGCCGGCCAGCACCTTGCGCACCGAGTCGCTCTGGCGCGCGAGTTCCTCGCGCTCGCGCGCGTAGAAACCGGCGACCGCCGACAGCACCTCGGTGAAGCTCGACATGCCGTAGCGCGGCTCGCGGGGAAAATATGTGCCGGCGAAGAAGGGCGTGTGATCGTCCGGGGCCAGGAACACGGTCAGCGGCCAGCCGCCTGGACGCTGGGTGAGCAGCTGGTGGGCGAGCTGGTAGACCTTGTCGAGATCGGGGCGTTCCTCGCGATCGACCTTGACGTT
>JBFKOE010000037.1:0-12582 GCA_041629015.1 Gammaproteobacteria bacterium | reverse complement strand
TCCGGTTCGGGCTGGCGCGGCTTGACGGCGGCCACCACCGGGGCAGGGGCGCTGGCCGGCGGATTCGAGCGTCTGAACTTGGCGGTGATCGCTCCCAGTGCGCTGCGCAGGGTCATGGGCGGACTCCGAATGCAATAACCCTATCCAGGGTAACAGTATGGTCGGACTTAACGAACAGGATATTCGATTCTTCTGTCATGGGAAGTCTACCCCGTCACAGTTATTCAGCCTGCCGCCTACCCGCTAGGGCGGGGCCGCGGCCAGCGAGCTACGGGGTCTGCCAGGCGCGGTGCAGGCCGCGGCTCGCAAGGTCGCCCGCGGCCTCACTCTAGGGTTAGCGGCGACGGCCGGTTGTTCTGTACGGCCAAATTTGATACTAGATTTTCCGCAGCCGCCGCGCCGGCCCGGAAGCGGGCGCGCGGCGGCAAGTCGTGCCGGCCTTTGCGAGGAGTCGTGCCTGAGCCGCAGGCGCGCAGGGGGTGTGAGCGTGGCGATCACAGCGAATCCAAACGGGCGCTATCGCGTCGGGCTGCTCAAGTCCTCCAAGGACCAGGCCCTGGTGGTGCTGGACCAGGAGCATCCGGGCGACGGCCGCAATACCTTGTTTCTGTTCCACACCCAGCGCAACGACCTGGTTCGTTACCGCAAGGAGATCGTTGAGACGCTGATCAGCTGGATGGGCGAGGATGCCGATACGGCGGCGGCGATCGAGAGCTACATCGCCTGGGCCAAGAAGCGCCGGAGCAGCGCGCTGACCCCGCAGCATGCCCCCCAGCCGAAGCGCGCGCCGCCCGCGGAAGTGGTCGAGGACGAGGAGGGTTACGATCTGGGTGACGAACTCGACGACGATTTCGACCAGACTGACGACGGCGAGGATTCCGCCGAGTTCGACGACCAGGACTGATCGCCCGGGCCGGCGGCACAGCCGCTCCCGCCTTTCTGGCTCCCGCGCCGGCGCCGGCTCGAGATTCCCCGGCCCGTCGCCTTCGGCCATCGACCCAATGCCGCCGGCGCGGCCTGTTCCTCGTACGCCAGTCCCCTCCACTCGTCCCGCGCGGCGGTCGGCGCCGGCTAGTAGACGTTGTCGCCGGCCGCGCCACGGTCGACGGAAAGACCGGCCAGGGGCGCGTCCGCGATTGATCGAGAAAGGGGTGACTAGGTATCGAATTTCGCTTCGATCAGCGAAGCTCCTGATGGAAAAAATCGGTGAATTTGAAGCCTTTGCGATTGATTTGTCACCTGTTTTCAACAATGTGACCGGCTTGGCACGCGCGACCTCCGTTTGCCCGTATTTTCTCCGCCAAAGGGACGCACCCTTCCGCAAAAAACCCAACCCTCGGAGGCAGCCATGTTCAGCAACCACGATGCCATCCGCACCAGCCGCGAGGCGATGCGAGCCAAGTGTGAGTCCCTGCAGTTCGATCGCCGACAGGTGCTGTCGGAGCTGAGCAGGCTGGACAAGAAGAACCCGAGCGCGGCGCGCAGCTGGCTGGTCGACACCGCGTGGGACCTGAAGCGCCGGGTGCGCAGCATCATCACCTCCTACCAGGCCGTGCACAATCTGAGCGCGCAGGGTATCGAGCGCGACAGCCTGGTCACGCTCGGCAAGACGCTGGTTTCCCTGGAACTGGAGACCAACAAGCTGCTGTCCCTGGGCGGCAAGCAGTCCATCGGCCTCGCCCGCACCACAGAGCCGCTCTGCCAGCGGATCGCCGAGCTGACCCTGCTGCTCAAGAAGGCGCTCTATGCGCTCGAGGGCGAGCCCTCGAGCGTGCACTGATTCCATTCCACAGACGTTCTTCCCTTGGCCGACTCGCTCGGCCCTCTCAGCCCCGCACAGCGGGGCCTCTTTGTTTATGACGTTGCGGCGCGGACCGCGCCCGAGCGCGGGCGGCTTTCGCGTTGCCCATCATCGCCACGACGCTAGACTGGTAGTTGCGGGCGCGGGATCTCATTCGCGAGGAGCAGATCGATGGGTTTATTCGACAAGATGTTTGGCGGCGGCGAGCAATACCCGGAACTCGAACCCGAGCATTACGCGATGACGCGGGTCAACGAGGTGCGGCCACAGCTGGAGACGCTTGCCGGCGAGGTCAAGGACCGGCTTGAGGTCGTACCGGCCGAGCACGCGGCCTACGTGTTCATCGGCAAGCCGCCCAAGACTTTCGGGCTGGCGTGGATCCACGACGGCCAGGTCAGCAGCTTCAAGACCCTGGTGGAGGAGCGCGGCGTGGCGCCGCCGATTCTCGAGCAGCTGGTCGAACGGTTGCGGGGCGCCTACCAGAGGAGCGCGGACGCACCCCGATTCCAGACCTCGGTCGGGGAGCGCGAGGTGACGGTCACGCCGGCGGCGGAACTCGAGGCCGAAGTCCATCGGCTGATCGAGGCCGTGACGCGCTGAGCGAGCCGCGCGCGCTCGACTGCCCGGCGCCGGTCAAGCCGCGGCGCGCGGCTAGCTGAGGTCCAGAGCGTAGCGCTTCAGGACCGCCAGCTCCACCACCTCGAGCACCCGCTGGTGGGTTGCGCGCAGGCGAATCCGCGGGGCGCAGCCGGCTTCCAGCGCCTCCAGCCAGCGCCCCAGGCAGAGGCACCAGAGATCGCCGGGGCGAAGGCCGGGAAATCCGAGTGTCGGGGCGGGCGTGCTGAGATCGTTGCCGCGCTCGCTGCTGAAGGCGAGGAAGGAGGCGCTGACCGCGGCGCAGACCAGGTGGGCGCCGGGGTCGCCGGCCAGCCATTCACAGCTGCCCGAGCGCGTGAAACCCGTGGGCGGGTCCAGGCTGCAGGGCTCGAGCGGCTCGCCCAGCACGTTCAACTGTTCCCCATCCGTCATCGGGGCGACCTCCATAGCCGGCGCAAGTGAGCGGCCGGGGCAACGGGCTGCACCCCGCTGCCGCGGGCGTACCGGGGTTCGGGGGGCGGCTGCGCACGCGGCGGCTTCAGGCGGCGACGGCGCTTGCCGCTAGTAGAGAGTATCTCACTCCGTCTCGGTCGCGCCTGCTGTTCGCGCTGCGGCCGGGATCTCTTGCACCAGGAACCGGGAGATGCCAGAAGACCTGTTTGCCGGACTGAACGCGCTCGCCGAGTCGGCCTTCCCCAAGCTCTGTCGCACCTGCGGCCGCGAGTTCGCCACGGTCGAGCAATACTTGAGGGAGACCGAGTCGCTGCGCGCCGGCGCCAGCGGGCTCAAGCAGTCCGAGGACGATGACGGCAAGGTGATTGTCGAGGTCTACCGCAACTGCCCCTGCGGTTCGACCCTGATGGACTTCTTCGGTGACCGGCGCGATCTCTCGCCGCGCGGTCTCGAGCGCCGCGAGCGTTTCGAGAGCCTGCTCGCGCACCTGGAGTCGCAGGGACTGGAGCGCGGCGTCGCCCGGGTGGAGCTGCTCAAGGTGCTGCACGGGCAGGGCAGCGATCTGCTGCGTGAGTATGCCCCGCCGCCTCAGGGGGGCGGATCGTCCGGCTAGACGTTTCGACCCGGGCCCCGCGCGGCGCGGCACAGGTCTTCGGTATCGCGGGCCAAGCCCGCGAGCTCACCCGGCAGAGCGGCCAGGAGCGGCGCCCGCAGCGCACGGCGCAGTGCCGCAAGCGTCGGGCCTCGGCCGCCGCAGCCGAGTTCGGCGTCGACCTCCGCCCAGTCCTTCCCCTCCACCACCTTGCGCTCGAGCAGAAGCCGCTGCGCGGCGCCGAGCGCGCCGAGTTCATCTTCCGTGGCCAGCGTGCGGGCCGCGAACTTGCGCAAGGCGGCCAGCGTGCACTCGTAAGGCCGCAGCCCCAGCACAAAACCCACCAGATCGCGCCAGTCCTGCTCGCCCAGCGCCGTGCTCGTGCTCGCCGCCGCGCCGAGGCGAATCGCGAGTTCCGGATCGAGGTCGGCCAGGGGCTCGGCGCGCAGGGCCGGCAGGGACTCGTGCAGCCTTGAGCGCAGTCGCCGAGCCAGGGCTCCGGACTCCGCGTCTAGCGCGCGCAGCACGATCACCGAGCGGTAGCCGCTCGAGGCCTCACGCCGCAGGCCTAGCCGCACAGGTTCCGCGCCGGCCCGCTGCCAGAAGTCCAGCAGACCGGGCTCGGCGCCGAAGCTGGCGGACAGGTACTGGCGGCCCTCCTCGGCCACGCGCTCGGCCAGGAAGGCGAGCAGCCGCGAGCCGATACCCTGGCGCTGGATCGCCGGGTGCACCGCGATCCGCAGCACCCGCGCGCCGCGCAGCCGGGCCGCCTCCTCGAAGCCGGCGTGGAACGCCAGCGACTGGGCCACCAGGTGCCCGCGCGGGCGGCGGGCGCCGGTCCAGATCGCCCGCGCCAGCCGCGGCTCGAAGCCGCCCTCGTGATCGATCAGGGCGGCGGCTGCGACATGGCCCCGGCGGCGCAGCACGAACACGCGGACGTCGGGGCCGTCCAGGAGATAGCGCAGGTCGAAGGGGGTGGTGCGGTAGTGGGCCTGCACCAGCAGGCCAAACAGCTCGCGCAAGGTCGCCTCGTCGTGGGCCAGCGCGTCGCGGTCGAGCTCTTGCGGCTCGGTCTCGCGATCCTCCCGGGCGAGCAGGTGTGCGGCCGCGGCCGGTGCCGCGTCGAGCAGCAGCACACGGAAACACAGACCCTCCAGCGGATCGCCGTCGGCCCAGCGTACCGGGGTGCGCAGGACCTGCTCGAGCCAGCCCGGTGCCTGGCGGTCGAGCACGTGGTGGAAACGCAGGGCAAAGCCGCGTCCGGTGCCCTCGTAGCCGTGGACGGTGGTCGCGAACGCGACGCGCGGGTAGGCGCCCAGCAGGCGTGCCAGCAACGGCGCGGGGATGGCCGCGGCCTCGTCGACCAGCAGCAGGTCGGCGGGCTGCGGATCGAGCACCAACTCACCCGGTGGCACGAAGCTCAGCCAGCCGTTCTCGCGCCGCAGACGGTTGGCCTCGAGCCGCGCCCCCGGCAGCAGCGCGGCGGCCCGCTCGAACACCGCCTCGACGGCCTGGCGGCGCGGGGCGGCGATGATGATCCGGCCGTCGTCCTCGTCCAGCAGCCTGGCGGCCGCGATTCCCAGGGCCGCCGACTTGCCGCGTCCGCGGTCGGAGCGCAGCACCAGGGCGCCACGATCCCGCCGTGCCAGGCCCAGGATGGCCTCCACCGCCCGTTGCTGGTCGGCGCTGCGGTAGGGAGCCGGGCATGAAGCCGGCGCCCGCGCCGGGGTTGCCGCGAGCGTGGCGGGCGGCCACGGGCGCCCCTCGGCGAGCAGTGTGATCGCCGGGTCGGCCGCTAGGATCCCCGCCAGGCGCTCGAGAAAGCGCCCACCCACCCGCTCCACGGCGTTGCCGGCGGCCAGCCGAAGGCGATCGGGGTCCGCGAAGGAGGGCCAGGCGTGCAGCGCGGGGGCCAGCAACAGCACCAGGCCGCCGCCGCGCACGGTGCCCAGGGCGGCGCCGAAGGCGTCCGGGTCGAACCCGGACCAGGCGTCAAAGACCAGCAACTCGAGCTCGCGCCCGAGCAGGCGCCGGGCCCGCGCCGCACCGAGCGCCCTGACCTGGGCGGGCGCCCCGTACCCAATCCAGCACGAATCCATCCGCAGCGCGTCGTGAACCCGGGCCGCGAGACGGTGACACCAGGGGCGTGTTCCGCTGAGCAGGAAGGCCCCGCGGTGGCCGGCGAGGGCGGCCTGCGCCAGCCGCGGCCGGATCAGCTCCTCGAGCAGCCGCGCGCAGTCTTCCGTGGGGCGGGTTTCCGGGCTCATGCGCGCATCTTAGCGGAGCGCCGCGCCGCCTCCGCCGAGGTTTGCGCAGCGGCGGAAGACTAGAAGTTGAAAGTGAACTCCAGCACCCAGCGCCTGGCCCGCTTGCCGGCCTCGGGGCCGAAGGCGCGGCCCGCCTCGAACGCCGAGCCGATGAGTTCGAGCTCCCAGCTTTTCCACTCCTCGAGCCCCAGCACCAGGTCCACGGCCTCGCCGATGTCGGGGTCCAGCCCGAGCGGGTTGATGCGCAGCCGATCGCCGCGGATCCGCGTGGCCGGCTCGACCTGCTCGTAGCGGTGGTAGACCAGCTCCAGCGAGCTGTGTTCGAGGAAACGAAAGCCCGCCGCCAGCGTCAGGATGCGCAGATTCGACAGCTCGGGCTGCAGCAGCTCGCCGTAGTAGCGGAAGTCGTTGACGCCGCGAAAGCGACCGTTGTTGTCGTGCAGGTCGGTCTGGCGGAAGGCGCGGTCGACGGAGTCCGTTCTGTCAGGGTCGCCCGAGCCCATGGCGTAGCCCAGCGTAAAGCTGAGCCTGCCCGGCAGCCGGGTCTCCCAGGTCAGGCCGCCGTCCGCCGCCCAGCCGCGCACGTCCAGGCGCTCGATCGAGTCGACCCGGCTCAGCCCAGGGCCGGCGGGGTCGTAGTCGATCTCGGCGGACTCGCCCTCGACTGCAGCGGCATCCAGCCAGTAGTGCAGGCGCCCCGCCTCGCCGAGCTTCCAGCGCCCGATGGCACGCGCGCCGACCCAGACCAGATCGGCGTCGACATCGTCCTCGCGCTCCTCGGCGATCACCTGGTTCACGGCCTCGGTGGCGGAGCGATCGTCCTGGACCAGCAGGAACAGCTCCCCGCGATGGCTCCGCGCCGACCCCCAGACCGCGCGGCCGAGTAGCCGCATCAGATCCTCGGCCTCGGGGTCGATCCCGCGATCGTCGGTGCTGACCCGCGCCAGTTCCTGGGCCAGCGCCAGCTCCAGGTGCAGTCCCGGCGTGTCGAAGTAGGCGCGCGCCGCGTCCAGGTTCTCGTCCCACCACCACTCGCGCGGCTCGACGAAGACCTGGCGGCCGAGCTGGTAGCCCACGCGGTCTTCGAACCAGCCGCCGCTGTAGATCCACGTCTGGCCCCGTCGGGCCAGGCCCTCGGAGGTTCGCACGCCCGTCTCCGGCACCTCCTGGGTGCTCCAGCTGCCGACGGCCTCGGCGAACAGGGCGCCGAAATCTGAGTAGCGGTAGTAGGCCTCGAGCTCCAGCGACTGACTGGCGCGGTCGCGGTCGTCGGGGCCGGTAGCCAGGGCGAAATCGCGCCGGCCCTCAAGCTCGAGGCTGGCCTCGCCGCCGACGCTGAGCTCGCGCCCGAACAGCGTGGTGGTGAACTGGCTCGACGGGCGGCGCTCGTCCGGCCGCAGGACCAGCAATCGCGCCCGCTCGGCTGGCGTCTTAGGGCCGGCGTCGAGCGGCACTAGGGCGATATCGGTGCCGCGTGCCGGCGGCGCGACGGCGATCGGGGCAGCGCTGGCGGGGACCGGGGGCGGCTCCGCGAGCGGCGGCGCCGGCGAGTCGCCCCGGGGCGGGACCCGCGCCACCAGGAAGGCCCCGGGCCAGCGCCGGGCGATGGAGTCCAGCCGCAGCCGCGCGCGTGCCTCCGTGGGCTCACACTCGCACAGCACCCGCTGACCGCCGGGTTGCGCGTCCAGCGAGCAGGCGAGCCCCGCGCCGGTGAGCTCGTTCAGGCGTTGGCGGGCATTCTCAAGGGTGCGGAAATAGCCGACCTGCACGCCCCAGCAGATCGCCTGCTCGGCCGCGAGGGTGCCAGGCGAGGCGCTGGCGGCGAGCGCCGCCGCCAGGGCACACGGCCAGAAACCGGCGGCGGCACGCGCCCGGGAAAGCCGCTGCAGCGGGTGCGGAGACAACATTCCGTGGTCCTGAGTATTGGGTCCAGGGTCAAGGTTGCCGGCGCATCGCGGCGGCGGAGCGTACCGCTGGATTGTCGGTGGGCGCGGCGCCGCGGTCCAGTTCCCCGCGCACGGCCCGGCTCAGGCCGCGCGGCGGGGATAGAGGCGTAGGCGCGATTCGCACAGCTCGAGCAGCGGCAGCGTGGTGTGGCGGCGCTCGGGGAAAAGGGTGCTGAGGTAGACGTGGCGCATCAGCGTCAGCGTGGCATAGGTGTGCACGGAGGCGCGCACGTGCTCGCCGGCGAGTTCGACGAAGCGCTCCTCCATGGCCGCCTCGACGTGCCCCAGCGCGTTCGGGTCGCCGCGGGTCCGCAGGCTCTGCTCGGTCACGTGGGCGATGAAGTTGCCGATGTCCAGCCCGGGGTCGCCGAGGCAATAGAGGTCGAAGTCGATCAGCCACAGGCGGCCGCGCCCGACGATCACCTGCTCGGCGTAGAAGTCGCGGTGGATGCCACAGGGTACCGGCTGGCGCAGCGCGCCGCCGATCCTGCGCGCACCCTGCAGCAGCCGCTCGAGGCGGCGCTGGAGCTGCGGATGGGTGGTCGCGAGCCGGCGCAGGCGATCCTCCAGCACCATCAGCTCATCGGCCATGCCGTGCGTGCGCTCGGTCGGGACTCCGGCCCGGTGGACCTTGTGCGCGGCCTCGGCGATCCGCCGCGCGAGGGCGGCGCCGCGCGAGCCGCCGAGCAGCTCGGTGGCCTCCGTGCCCTCGACCTTGCGCTGCAGCCACATGCGCAGGGCGGGAACGGTGGCGAGCGGCTGGGGCACGGAGATGCCGTCGGGGCTGTCGTCGCGGAAGCCCGCGTTCCAGAAGGCGCGCAGCAGACGATAGCCGCTCTTGCCGAAGCGGCGCGCCCGCACCTTGCCGATCAGCTCGACGGTCTGCGGTTGAGCTCCCGGCTCCTGGACCAGCAGCCGGTACTCAAACACGCAGCGCCGGGCCGGCTTGTAGCGAAGCACGCGCGCCGAGCGCATGCCGATGAAGGTGCGCTCGGGCACGGAGCGCGACAGCCGCGTGGCGAAGGTGCGGGCTACGAAGCGCGGTTCCAGCGCCGCGCCCAAGGTGTGCATGACGGGGTCGTCCGCCACGCCATAGGGGTCCGCGGGCGGCAGGCTCATGCGGCGGCCCTCCCCTGCGCGGCGTGTTCCCAGACCTCGAGCAGCGAATCGACCTGCGCCTGGAGCGAGAACAGGCCCACGGCGCGGGCCCGCGCGGCGCGGCCCATCTGCTCCGCCAGCACCGGGTTGGCAAGCGCGCTCTCGAGCGCATCGGCGGTGGAGCACGCGTCGTCGGGCCGGGTGAGGTGACCGGTGACGCCGTCGATGATCATCTCGGGAATGCCGCCGACGGTTGGCGCGACCGTGGGGACGCCGCATGCCATGGCCTCCATCAGGCTCACCGGCATGCCCTCCGAGTGGCTGGTGAGCACCGCGACCCGCGCATGCCGCAGCCAGCGGCGCACCGCGTCCTGGGTGCAGGCGCCGCGCAGCGTCACCATGCGGCCGAGGCCGAGGCCCTTGATCTGCGCTTGGAGGGCGGCGCGCTCGCGTCCGTCGCCGAGCACGGCGCAGCGGAAGTCCACGCCGCGGGCGCGCAGCTCGGCGCAGGCGCGTAGCAGAACCCCGAGTTTCTTCACCGGGTGGAGGCGGGCGACGCACACGATCCACGGCGGGCCGGCCGGGCGCTCGGCGTGGTCGCTGCAGAAACGGGCGAGATCGATGCCGCAGGGGATGATTCGAATGCGCCCGCGCGGGATGCCAAAGTGCCGGGCCATGTACTCGGCGTTGGCGCGCGAGACGGTGACCACCCCGCTGGCGGCCGCCGCCCGCTCGGCGAAGTCCTGGGGGGGCCGATCGTAGATGTCGTAGCGATGGGCGGTGAAGGTGTAGGGGATGCTCAGCTCGCGGCTGAGCTCGCGCGCGGTCGCCGTCGCCCGGGTGGCGAAGTGGGCATGGATCAGGTCCGGCCGGAACCGGCGCAGCTCGCCGCGGAAACTCTCCTCGCCGTAGACCGTGCGCCGATCGAGACCGGCCTCGGTGACCACCGGGTGGCGCACCGACTCCTCGGGCTCGCGCCGCGAGAGGATGCGGACCTCGATCCCGCGCCTCCTGACCTCGGCCAGCTCGTTGGCGATGAAGGTCTCGGAGACCTTGGGAAAGACGTTGACGACGTAGGCGACGCGGCGAGGTTTCATTGGGGGGTGCCTTTCTCGATGAGGGGCCGCGCAATCGCCATCACCCGCGCGGCGTTGTGGTCCCAGGTGTGGTGTTCGTGCACCTGGCGGGCGGCGGCACGGCCGATCTCGCCGCGCAGCTCGGGGCTGTCGAGCAGGCGCTGGCAGCGCTCCGCCAGCTGCTCCAGGCTGCCGGCCTCGCACAGCAGGCCGGTCTCGCCGTCGCGCACCAGTTCCTGGATCTGGCCGACGCGCGAGGCCACCACCGGGATCCCGCAGCCCATGTACTCGAACAGCTTCAGCGGCGAGAAGTAGAACAGGTGATCGAGGCGCGGGTAAGGCGCGAGCGCGATGTCCATCAGGCGGGTCAGGTCCGGCACCGCGTCGTGGGCCACCGAGCCGACGAAGACTGCTCGCCCGGCCAGGCCACGCTGCGCGAACTCGGCCTCGAGCTTGGCCCGCAGGGGGCCGGTGCCGACGATCAGCATTCTCAGCTGCGGGTGGCGGGCGGCCAGGCGCTCCAGCAGGGCCGGCATGATCTCGACCCCGTGCCAGGGGCGCAGCCCGCCCACGAAGCCGATCACCGGGCCCCCTTGCAGCCCGAGGCGCCCGGCGAGCCCGGCATCGCGGTCCGCGGGTCGGAAACGCGCCGGGTCGACGGCGTTGGGCAGGACGTGAACGCGCTCGGCCGGGGCACCGCAATCGCTGGCATGCGCGCGCAGCGCCTCGGAGACGGTGAGCACCGCGTCGGCGCCGCGCAGCAGCTCCTGCTCGGTGCGGGCGGCGAGCGCGTGATCCGCGGCGTTGCGGTAGCGTTCGTGCTCCTCGGCCAGGGGCGCGTTCAGCTCCACCAGCAACGGCCGGCCGATGGCGCGGGCGAGCGCCACCGGCGCGACCGTGTACAGGGAGGCGCGGGCATAGATCAGGTCGGGCGGCGACTTGGTGAACTTGCGCAGCAGCTGCCCGCGCAGCTGCTGATCGTAGAGGATGCGGCGGCAGTCCCGGGCCAGGCCGTTGTCGGCCCCGAGTTCTTCGGCGTACTCGCCCAGGGCGTGCACGCTGGCCAGCGTCTGCGGATCGAGCGGCAGGTGCAGCAGTGTGGCGGCGATCGCCGCCGGCTCCTCCCAGGGCGACTTGGTGAGCACCGGGGCGGCCAGTGCCACCGCGTGGCCGGCGCGCCGCAATGCGGCGATCATCTCGCGCACGTGGATCGAGGCGCCCTTGCTGCCCAGCACCGGGATGCCGTAGTCGGCGCAGACGTAGAGGATGTTCACAGCATCAACCCCGGGATGCCGGCAGGCTTCCAGCCAGGGAGCACGCCTTCGGCAACCGGTTCGGCCTGGTGCGGCTCGTCGGGCACGCGCGGCGCCTCCAGCCAGGCGGGCAGGGTGCCGCCTGCCGCCTCGCAGGCCAGGTTGGTCAGGCGCTCGACCTGCTCCTGCCAGTACGGGTGCTGGTGCTCGAACAGGTGCACCGCCAGTCCCAGCAAGGCCTGGGCGTAGCAGCCGGGCAGCGACTCCAGCCACAGGTCCGGCGCCTGCGAACGGTAGCGGTTGAGGAAACGGGCGCCGAAACGCCGCGCGGCCGGGGTGGGCGCCTGGCCGAGCAGCCCGGCTTCGCCGAGCCGTGCCAGGAACCGACCAAGATCGGCCATCGGGTCGGCGTTGGCCGCCGAGTCGAGGTCGAGGAGCACCAGGCGATCGCCGTCGACGAAGACGTGGTCCGGTTTGAGATCGAGATGCGCCGGGCGCAGCGTCGGCGGTGTCTCCAGGCGCTCGCCGATCATCCGCCGTGCGAACTCGATGTCGCCGGCGACGGCCGGATGGGCGTCGACCAGGATGCTGCAGAGCCGGTGCAGGGCTCGGCGCTGGTGTTCCGGGCCGCGATCGCGGGGCAGCGGCCGGCCGTCGCGGTGCCAGGCGGCGAGGACGTCGGCCAGGCGCGCGGGCAGCTTCGGGTCGCCGTGAGGATCGCGCAGCACGGTCAGCAGCTCGCGGCCTGCGGCCTGCTCGTGGCCGACGAGGCCGAGCTGCGGGAGATCGAGGCAGGGTGCGGGCGTGGCGAAGGGCAGGCGCCCGGCACCGGACTCGCGCGCGAGATGGGCGCGGCGCTGGTGGCCTTGCGCGGCCTGCGCCGTCGACTTGAGGTAGAAGGTGCGGCGCCTCGCCTGCCCGGTGCGGGCGTTGCGCGTATCGACGCGGTAGCGCTGCACGGCCGACAGGCCGACGCGCCAGCGCACCGGCTCCAGCAGCCGGGACTCGATACGCCAGTCGCCGCCGGCCTGGTCGTGCAGGCGCCCTTCGAGCTCGCGCACCGCCGTTGCGCCCGCCGGCCACAGCCCCGGCAGCTTGTGGTCGCAGGGAAAGCGCTGCAGCAACATGCCCAGGCTCGGCACCACCGCGAAGGGGGCGAGCGCCTCGGCGCGCGCCCCGGGGTCGGCGCCGATCCCGCTCCACAGCTTGCGCAGCCGCGGGGTCAGTTCGCCGCGCTCCGCGTACAGGGTGCCGGCGACCCAGTGGGTCTGCGGGACGCCCTCGCGCTCCACGGTGAGCTCGTAGTGGACGATGCAGCGCCAGCCGCGGCGGTGCCGGACCCGCAAAATCCTGCACCCGGCCAGCCGCGTCCCCCGCCCCGGGCGCACCAGCGCGGCGAGATGCGCCAGCATTCGCTCCGGGTCGACGGCGAGCGCGAGCTGGGGGAATGCCGGGTCGTTGTGCGGAAAGGGGCTCATCGCGTGCTCACGCCACGCCGC
>JBFKOE010000036.1:0-12718 GCA_041629015.1 Gammaproteobacteria bacterium | reverse complement strand
CACGCCGAACTCCCAGGGCCGGCTCCGGATCTTCTCGATCACGCATGTCTTGGAAGTCTGTCTCGGGCTGCGCGCAGCCACCCGCGGTCTTGTTCTTGGTGCGCCGCGTCCGGCGGACGCGACTCTGCCCGACCCTTCGGCCAGGGGAGCCGGATGGGTGGGCGCCCTACTGTACTGAGGCGCCCTCGCGGTGACAACCCTGCCCATGGCCTGCTGCGATGCGGCACCGCCCGCACCCGCCTTCCGGGCTTGCTGCGGTACCGGACCTCGCGCTTCAACGCCGCGGGCACTAGGCCGCGACGCCGTCCTGCCGACCGCAGCGCCGGTTGGCGGGCAGCGCCTGGTCGATCTTGCGCGGCGGCGTGAGCTCCAGCGCGTTCATGATGGCGATGAATTCCTCCCGGCTCTTGCCCGCGAGCCGGGGGTTGGTCTTGCGCTGCTCGCCGATGCTGCTCACCCGCCGGCCCTCGTAATCGTGGGCGGGGTACACCAGCGTCTCGTCAGGAAACGCGAACAGTCGCTGGGTGATGCTGTCGTAGAGGCGGCCCGGATCGCCTTCCTGGAAATCGGTACGCCCGCACGCCCCGATCAGCAGCGCATCGCCCGTGAACAGGCGATCGCGCCACCGATAGGAAAGGCATCCCGAGGTGTGGCCCGGGGTGGCGATCACTTCGATCAGCTCGCCGCCGAACTCGATCTCCTCCCCGTCGGCCAGGAGACGGTTGGCGCAGGCGACACCGGCGTGCGCACCGACCGCGGTCTGAGCGCCGGCGCGCGCCTGCAGCACGGCGGCACCGGTGACGTGATCGGCATGGACGTGGGTCTCCAGCACCCAGCGCAACCGCAGTCCGTGATTGGCGATGACCTCGAGGTCGCGCCCGGTCTGCTCGCGCACCGAGTCGATCAGCACCGCCTCCCGGCCGCGCTCATCCACCAGCACGTAGGTCAGGGTGCTGGATTCCGGGTCGAACAACTGGATCAGCGGTTGCAAGGCGGCGGGTCTGGCAGGAGAGGCTGCACGAGCAAAGGGGGTGACGACGCACCCCCTTCGTCATGGTTGCGGCGGGAACTCAGGCGCGTTCGTTGCGGTGGGCCGCGATGATGGCGGCCATGCGATCTTTGTACAGAAGTTTTTCCTTTTTCATGCGCGCCAGCGTGAAGTCGTCGAGCGGCAGCGTGCCGATCTCCGCCTCGTGCACCTTGTCCTTGAGATCCCGGTGACTTTCATAGAGCTTGCGGAAGGTGACGTCGTTGTTCAGCAATTCCTCCACCACATCCTGATCGTATTCGAACATCGCTTCCTCCTGATTATCGAGCGCGCGGGTCGCGGGCGCGGTCGCGCCTCGGGTCGCTCGCGCAATTGGCTGAGCCCCGGTCCGCGTAGCCGCGCCGATGTCTGGCGGGTGAGAAAGAATGAGTCATTCGTTCGGTGATACCGGCAGTGGGGCGATCCTCCCAAGCGTGGCCGCCTCGGTACTCCCCACACATTCAACCGTAGCCCAAATCGCAGCCACAGGCAATGCGGCCGCCCGCAAACGCGCCATGGCGGAATACCCCCCTGCGGCACGCCGTCTATAGTAACGACAGGGCCGGCGGCAGACGCTCCGGCCGCCAATCGAAGGCAATCAAATCAATCACTTATAGCCTGGCCCGGTGACGACCGCGGCGGCGGGAGGTGAAGGCTTGGAAATCGTTGCCCGCTTCGAGATCAGCCGGCGCAGTTATCTGGACCGCGAGGGCCGGCTGCTCGGCGAGCTGCCCGCGGGCCTCGCGGCCCCGGATCTGCACCGGCGGCTGTACCGCGCCATGGTGCTCGCGCGCGCCTTCGACGCCAAGGCCGTCGCTTTGCAGCGCACCGGCCAGCTCGGCACCTACGCCTCCTCGCTCGGCCAAGAGGCCATCGGCGCGGCTGTCGGCACGGCGATGGACGCCAGCGACGTGCTGGCGCCGAACTACCGGGACGTCGCCGCGCAGCTGGTACGCGGCGTCACGCTGCTCGAGCTGCTGCTCTACTGGGGCGGCGACGAGCGCGGCAGCGACTTTGCCGGTCCGCGCGAGGATCTGCCGGTCTGCATACCGGTCGCGACCCAGGCGTGCCACGCGGTCGGGGTCGCCGCCGCGATGCAGCTGCGCCGCCAGCCGCGGGCGGTCGTATGCACCCTGGGCGACGGCGCCACCTCCAAGGGCGATTTCTACGAGGCGCTGAACCTGGCCGGCGCCTGGGGGCTGCCCGTGGTGTTCGTCATCAACAACAACCAGTGGGCCATCTCGGTTCCGCGCACGGCCCAGAGCGCGGTCGAGACCCTGGCCCAGAAGGCGATCGCCGCGGGCATCCCGGGCGAGCAGGTCGACGGCAATGATGCGCTGGCGGTCTACCAGGCGGTGCACGAGGGCCTGGAGCGAGCCCGTGGCGGCGGTGGCGCGAGCCTCATCGAGGCGCTGAGCTACCGCATGGGCGATCACACCACGGCCGACGACGCCGGCCGCTACCGGGACGACGGGGAGGTGGCCGCCCACTGGAAGAGCGATCCGATCCCCAGGCTGCGAGCCTTAATGGCCGAGCACGACGGCTGGGACAAGACGCGCGAGGAGCAGCTGCACGCCGAGTGCGCCGAGGCCATCGCCACGGCGGTGGACGCCTATCGCTCCACGCCCCCGCCGCCGGCGAGCGCGATGTTCGAGCACCTCTATGCCGAGTTGCCCGAGGCGCTCGCCGAGCAGCGCGCCGAGCTCGCCGCCGGCGCCGGTCGGGATCATGGCTGAGATCACCCTGGTCGAGGCGGTGAACCTGGCGCTCGCCCACGAGCTCGAGCGCGACCCCGACGTGGTGGTCTTCGGCGAGGACGTCGGCGTGAACGGCGGCGTGTTCCGGGCGACGGCCGGGCTGCAGCAGCGCTTCGGCGCCGAGCGCGTGCGCGACACGCCGCTGGCCGAGACCGTCATCGCCGGGATGGCCGTGGGCATGGCGGCGCAGGGCCTGCGCCCGGTGGCCGAGATCCAGTTCATGGGCTTCATCTACTCGACCCTGGATCACTTGCTCAACCATGCCGCCCGGCTGCGCAACCGGACCCGCGGGCGCCTCAGTTGTCCGCTGGTGTTGCGCGCGCCCTTCGGCGGCGGCATTCACGCGCCCGAGCATCACTCCGAGAGCACCGAGTCGATCTTCGCGCACGTTCCGGGGCTGCGGGTGGTGGTGCCCGGCTCGCCGGCGCGGGCCTACGGACTGCTGCTGGCAGCCATCCGTGACCCCGACCCGGTGGTCTTTCTCGAGCCCAAGCGCATCTACCGCCTGGTCAAGGAGGCGGTCGAGGACGACGGGGTAGCGCTGCCGCTGGACACCTGCTTCACGCTGCGCGAGGGCGACGATCTGACCCTGGTCAGCTGGGGCGCGATGCTGCACGAGGTAACTCAGGCCGCCGAGCGGCTGGCCGACGAGGGCATCGGCGCCGAGGTGATCGACGTCGCCACGCTCAAGCCCCTCGACACGAGCACCATTCTCGCCTCGGTCGCCAGGACCGGGCGCTGCGTCATCGTCCACGAGGCCGCGCGCAGCGTCGGGGTCGGCGCCGAGATCGCCGCGGTGCTCGCCGAACGCGGCCTGCTGACGCTGCTCGCCCCGGTGCAGCGAGTGACCGGCTATGACACCGTCATGCCCCTGCCCCGTCTGGAGGGACACTACATGCCCACGGTGGAGCGGATCCTGGTGGGCGCGCGCAAGGTGCTGGAGTTCCGCTAGCTGAGCGGAACCCACGGGGAGACCGAGCCGTCATGAAGCTTTTCCGATTGCCGGACCTGGGCGAGGGCCTGGTCGAGGCCGAGATCGTCAGCTGGCACGTCGGCGAAGGCGACCACGTCATCGCCGACCAGCCGCTGGTGTCGGTGGAGACGGCCAAGGCGGTCGTGGAGATCCCATCGCCGGCCAGCGGCACCATCGCCAGGCTCCACGGCCAGGTAGGGGACATCGTCCATACCGGCGATGCGTTGATCGAGTTCGCGCAGGCGGAGCGCAGCGACGCCGGCACCGTGGTTGGCAAGGTGGAGGCGGCGCCCGCCACCGCGGGCAGGAGATCCGCACCCGAGCCCGGCACGAAGCTGCCGGGCGGCGTGCGGGCCGCCCCGGCCGTGCGCGCGCTGGCGCGGGGGCGCGGCATCGATCTCGCGGTGATCACGCCCACCGGCCCCGACGCCAGCATCACCACGGCCGACGTCGAGCGCGCCGCCCGCACCCTCGATGCGCACGGCCCGATCGAGCCGCTGCGCGGTGTGCGCCGCGCGATGGCCCGCAACATGGCGCTGGCCCACGCCGAGGTGGCGCCCGTCACCCTGTGCGAAGACGCCGACATCCACGCCTGGGCGCCGGAGGACGACGTCACGCTGCGCCTCGTCCGTGCGATCGCTCACGCCTGCGCGGCGGAGCCGGCGCTGAACGCCTGGTACGACAGCCACGCCGTGGGCCGCCGGCTGCTCGAGCGCATCGACCTGGCGATCGCCGTGGACACGCCGGAGGGGTTGTTCGTGCCGGTGCTGCGCGACATCGGTGGGCGCGAGCGCGAAGATCTGCGCGCGGCCCTGGAGCGCATCAAGGCCGACGTGCGGGCGCGCTCAATCCCTCCCGAGGAGATGCGCGGCTACAGCTTCACGCTGTCGAACTTCGGAACCATCGCCGGGCGCTATGCCTCGCCGATCATTCTGCCGCCGACGGTGGCGATCCTGGGCGCGGGCGTCATCCGCGAGGCGGTGGTCGCCGCGGGCGGGCGCCCCGCGGTCCATCGCGTCCTGCCGATCTCGCTCACCTTCGATCACCGTGCGGTCACCGGCGGCGAGGCGGGGCGCTTCCTCGCCGCCGCTATCGCCGATCTGGAACGCGACGCCTGAGACCGCGACCGCGCGCGCCTAATTTGTCAGACTCGGCGCATACACCCATAATCCGCGACTCGCGGCGGAGAGCGGTGTGTGACCGAGCTTCTGATAGTCCGAATCTTCTCGATCATCTTCCCGATCTTCGCGATCGTCGGCGCCGGCTACCTCTACGCGCGGCTGAAGAAGCCCAACATGGGCTTCGCCAACATGCTCAACATGGACGTGTTCGTGCCGGCGCTGCTGTTCAGCGTGCTCTCCGACCGCAGCTTCGACCTCGGGACCTACAAGTGGATCGCGCTCGGCGGCGTGCTGATCGTCCTCGGCTCGGGCCTGCTCGCCCTGCCCGTGGCCTGGCTGGCGAAGGTGCGGGCCAAGACCTTCGTACCGCCGATGATGTTCAGCAACTCGGGCAACATGGGCCTGCCGGTGGCGGTGTTCGCCTTCGGCGAGCAGGCGCTGCCGGCGGCGGTGATGCTGTTCATCGTCGAGAACGGCCTGCACTTCACGCTCGGCACCTACCTTATGGACCATCGCACGCACCTGCTGAGCATCCTCAAGATGCCGATCGTGATCGCAACCCTCGCCGGCATCGGTTTCAGCCTGATGGACTGGACGCTGCCGCAGCCGGTCGACGTGACCATCGAGATGCTCGGCCAGGTCTCGATCCCGCTGCTGCTGTTCTCGCTGGGGGCGCGGCTGACCACGGTCGATTTCAGCGACTGGCGCATCGGCCTGCTCGGGGCCTTCGTCTGCCCGGCGTCCGGCTTGGCGATCGGACTGGCGCTGATCCCGTTTCTGCCCCTCGATGAGCTGCAGCTCAGCCAGCTGCTGGTGTTCGCGGCCCTGCCGCCCGCCGTGCTCAACTACATCGTCGCCGAGCAATACCGCCAGGAGCCTGCCCGGGTGGCCTCGATCGTCATGCTCGGCAACCTGATGGCCTTCGCCAGCATGCCGCTGGTGCTGGCCTTCGTACTGCGCTGAGCCCAGCCGTGGACCTCGCCCGGCGCTGCGTCCAGATCGCCCGGGAGATCGCCGCCGCCGTTCCCGTTGCGCGCATCGAGCGGCTCTTTCTGCCCCAGCTGCGCCCGAACCCGCCTCAAAGCGGCGAATTCGGCGCCCTGGTCCTCGTGGACGGCAGCGTGGGGCTGCTGTTTGTTCTGCTCGACGAGACCCTTGCCGAGCTCCGCGAGCGCCGGGTGCCCGCGCAGCTGCGCGGTTCCGACCCCGTCGCGATCGCCGAACGCTTTGCCTCCGCGGAACCGCTCGAGCGCGCCGTCGGGCTGGCGGCGCTCAATGCCCTTGGGCAATGTGTCCTGCGCCGTGCCGGCTACCTACCCCCGGCGCCGGACTCGCTCGCCGGGATCGCCCCGGCGCCAGGCGACCACATCGGCATGGTGGGTTACTTCCCGCCGCTGGTGGCACGCCTGCGCGGCACCGGCATCCCGCTCACCGTCATCGAGCTCAAGCGCGAGCTGATCGGCCGCGAGGACAATGTCGAGGTCACGGACGATCCCCGCCGGCTGCGCGGCTGCAACAAGGTGCTGTGCACCAGCACCGTGATGCTCAACGACTCCCTGGACGCGATCCTGGCGCAGTGCACCGGGGCAAGCCAAATCGCCGTGATCGGCCCGGGGGCGGGATTCCTCCCCGATCCGCTGTTCGAGCGCGGAGTGAGCGCCGTGGGTGGCAATGCGGTGCTCGATCACCAGGACTTCCTGCGCCGCGTTGCCCGCGACGAGCCCTGGGGTGATTCGGCCCGCAAGTACTGCATATACGCGGCCGACTACCCCGGCTACCGGGCCCTGCTGCAATCACCCGCCGCCCCGGCCTAGCCGGCGCGGGGCCCTACAGGCTGAACAGCAGAAACAGCAGGAAGCCGATCAGCATGAGCAACGCCGCGAAGCGCTGCTCGCCCAGGCTCAGCGGTCCGGGGCCGGGATTCTCGACGCCGAACTCACGCGGGTCGAGCCGGCCGCGCTCGTGGCGCTCGTGCACGCGGCGCGCGTAGTCGCGAACCCAGTGCGGCACCCGCTGGTGCAGCAGGTACTCGGCCATGATCCGATCGAGCTCGCGCTCGCCGGGCGGCTCCCCGAACCAAGCGCGGTGGGCGCAGCGGAACAGCTCCACCAGGCGGATGCCGAGCAGCTCGGCGGCCTGGGCGACGCGTTCCGCGTCCCGGTCGGCCGCGCTCGGGACGCGCCGGATCAAGGCTTGCATGGCGGACTCCCAACCGCCCCGCGATAACGGCAGCGAGCTTGCGGGGCGGCCCTTCGAGCTTAGCGTGGATCGGCACGCGGGTCGCTGCGTGCATCGCATCTGATCAAAGGCGACCAGGACCCCGGGCAGCGTCCCGGGCTGTGATTCGCGCTCGAGAAACTACACTTCTGGGGAACACGCCCCCGCGACGCCGCCGCGGGCAGGTTTTTTGGTGCAGCGTCAGTGCGCCCGCACGGCCGGGCCGGGGGCGGCTCGTTGTCGCCGAGGCCTCGAGTCGTCTCTACCGCACCGAACCCGCCGAAAGGAGCGCCTGATGAGTGCAGCCCACCGTGACAGCTTTCAGTCCCGCCGCACGCTGAGGGTCAACGACGCCGAGTTCCACTACTTCAGCCTGCCGGCTGCGGCCGACGCCCTCGGCGAGCTGCACCGGCTGCCCTACTCGCTGAAGATACTGCTCGAGAATCTGCTGCGCCATGAGGACGGGCGAAGCGTCACCGAGGAGGACGTGGAGGCGTTGGCGCGTTGGCTCGCCGAGCGCCGCTCAGACCGCGAGATCGCATTCCGTCCGGCACGCGTCCTGATGCAGGACTTCACCGGGGTTCCGGGTGTGGTGGACCTGGCGGCCATGCGTGACGCGGTGCGCTCGGCCGGCGGGGACCCGCGCCGCATCAACCCGCTCAGCCCGGTGGATCTGGTGATCGATCACTCGGTGATGGTGGACCGGTTCGGTTCGGCCGACGCATTCGCGGCCAACGTGCGAATCGAGATGGAGCGCAACCGCGAACGCTACCAGTTCCTGCGCTGGGGCCAGTCGGCGTTCGAGAACTTCCGCGTCGTGCCCCCGGGAACGGGCATCTGCCATCAGGTCAACCTCGAATACCTCGCCCAGGTAATCTGCGCGGATGCAGACGATGGGGCTCGCCTGGCGTTTCCCGACACACTGGTGGGAACGGACAGCCACACCACGATGATCAACGGTCTCGGCGTCCTCGGCTGGGGCGTAGGCGGGATCGAAGCGGAGGCGGCAATGCTCGGGCAACCGCTGAGCATGCTCATCCCCGAGGTTGTCGGCTTTCGTGTCAAGGGGTCACTGCGCGAAGGCGCCACCGCCACCGACCTGGTGCTGACCATTACTCAGATGTTGCGCGCGCATGGCGTGGTCGGGAAATTCGTCGAGTTCTTCGGACCGGGCATCCGCGAGCTCGCGCTGCCCGACCGGGCCACGATCGCCAACATGGCTCCGGAGTACGGTGCGACCTGCGGAATCTTCCCGATCGACGAGGAAACCCTGCGCTATCTGCGCTTCTCGGGGCGCGACCCGGAGCGCATCGCGCTGGTGGAGGCGTACGCCAAGGCGCAGGGACTATGGTTCGGCGCGAGTGATGCCGATCCGCTGTTCACGGACATCCTCGAGCTCGACGTCTCCACCGTCGAGCCGAGCCTCGCCGGGCCCAGGCGCCCGCAGGACCGGGTGGCGCTCTCGGGCGCCGCGGCCGCCTTCACCCAACACCTCGCCGAGACGCTCGGTTACGACGCGCTCGAGCGCGAGGGCGACATGCTGGGCGAAGGCGGTGGGGTCGCAGGCGCAAAGGAGCCGACGACCCTGGATCGCCGCGTTGCCGTCAAGGGGACCGAGCATGACCTCGGCCATGGCGACGTCGTGATCGCGGCCATCACGAGCTGTACCAACACCTCCAACCCGGCCGTGATGCTGGCGGCGGGCCTGCTCGCGCGGAATGCTCTGGCCCGGGGCCTGCAGGTTGCACCCTGGGTCAAGACCTCCCTGGCACCGGGTTCGCAGGTGGTGAGCGATTATCTCGAGGCCGCCGGGCTGCAGAAGGATCTCGATGCGCTGGGCTTCAACCTGGTCGGCTATGGCTGCACGACCTGCATCGGCAACTCCGGTCCCCTGCCAGAGCCGATCGCCGAGGCCATCGAGCAGGCTGACCTGGTCGCCTGCGCCGTGCTGTCGGGAAACCGCAACTTCGAGGGTCGCATCAGCCCGCATGTGCGCGCCAACTACCTCGCCTCGCCGCCGCTGGTCGTGGCCTACGCCATCGCCGGGAGCCTCAAGGTGGATCTGTATCGGGATCCCCTGGGCGAGGACCGGGAGGGCAAGCCCGTCCATCTCAAGGATATCTGGCCGAGCAACGCCGAGGTCCAACGCGCGGTGCGCGAGCACCTGCGCCCGGAGATGTACCAGGCGCGCTACGCCGAGGTATGGCGTGGGCCCGAGGCCTGGCGGGACATGGAGACCAAGGGCGGGCTTACCTACGACTGGGACGAGGACAGCACCTACGTGCGCAATCCGCCTTATTTCCTCGACCTTGAGCCCGAGCCGGCACCGGTCAGCGACATCAAGGGGGCTCGGGTGCTGGCCGTCCTGGGCGACAGCGTGACGACCGATCACATCTCGCCCGCCGGCGCCATCAAGGCGGACAGCCCGGCCGGGCGCTACCTGATCGAGCACGGAGTCGAGCCCAAGGACTTCAATTCCTACGGCTCGCGGCGCGGCAACCACGAGGTGATGATGCGCGGCACCTTCGCAAACATTCGGCTGCGCAACGAAATGGCACCGGGAACGAGTGGCGGAATTACCCGTTACATGCCCGACGGCGATCAGACCTCGATCTACGAGGCGGCAATGCGCTATGCGGCCGAGAACATTCCCCTGGTCGTGATCGCCGGCAAGGAGTACGGCACGGGCTCCTCGCGCGACTGGGCAGCCAAGGGTACACGGCTATTGGGCGTTCGCGCGGTGATCGCCGAGAGCTACGAGCGCATCCATCGTTCAAACCTGGTTGGAATGGGCGTGCTACCGCTGCAGTTCGCCGCGGACGACTCGCGCCACAGCCTGGGAATCCAGGGCAGCGAGGTCATCGATGTGCAGGGCCTCGGCGAGCGCTTGCAGCCCCGCATGCCGCTGACGGTGCGCATCACTCGCGCCGACGGCGAACAGACACGCATCGAGTGCGTCTGTCGCATCGACACCCTCGATGAACTCGATTACTTCCGTCATGGCGGCATTCTGCACTTCGTGCTGCGCGGGCTGCTCGCCGCACCCTGATCACCTGGCGCTCGACCTGGGTGTTCGCGCGGCTGAGGGCGTCCACGGATGCACTCGAGCCTGAGCGGACTAGAGCAGACCCTGCTGCTCCCGCTCTGGGCGCGGGCACAGGAGTCCCTGCGGCCCGACGCCATCATCAGCGATCCCGGGGCGCTCGAGCTTCTGCGGCGGATCGAATTCGACCCCGGACCGCTGCGCGAGGACTGGAAGTCCCAGCTGGCCGTCGCAATCCGCACCCGCTTGATCGACGAGGCCGTGCTCGAGTTCCTGGCGCGTCACGACCAGGCGCTTGTCGTCAACCTGGGGGCGGGGCTGGATTGCCGCTTCGAGCGCATCGACGACGGCCGGCTGCTCTGGTACGACCTCGACCTGCCCGAGGTGATCGAGCTGCGGCGCGAGCTGCTCGGCGATCGCGAGCGGGTGCGGGCCCTGGCGCACTCCGTGTTCGATACCGAGTGGATGGATGCGGTGCGGGAAGACGGGCGCGCCGTGCTGCTGGTCGCCGAGGGCCTGCTGATGTACTTTTCCCGCCGCCGGGTGCGCGATCTCATTCGGCGGCTGGGGCGCCGCTTCCCCGGCGCGGAGATGCTGCTCGAGGTGCTTGCCTTCGGAGCAGTCGGCATGGCGGCCTTCCACGCGTCCCTGCGCCGCTTCGGCGCGGCCCTGAAGTGGGCGCCCAGCGACTGCCACGAGCTCGAGCGCTGGTCACCGGGCCTGCGTGTGCTCGCCGAGGAGTGCGTGCTCGACCATCACCCCGAGCGCTGGGGCTGGCTGGCCGCCGGCGCCGCAAACCCCTGGCTGCGGCTCACCTACGGCGAGCGGGTGCTGCACCTGCGCTTCGGGCGCGAATCGCGGGGCCAAGGGCCCTGAACGAGCAGGCCCCGCGCCGCGGCAGCGGGCGAAGCCTATGCTGGCGGGCTCGCGGCCGCGAATTCGCCGCTAGATGGTCTCCGGCTGGCTGGTGATGGCCCCGCAGGGGCACTCCTGCACGCACAGCATGCAGCCCTTGCAGTAGTCGTACTTGAATTCGAAGCGCTTGCCCGGGCCGAGCTTGGTGATGGCGTTGTCCGGGCACACGCCGTAGCAGTTGTCGCACTCGAAGCAGTTGCCGCAGGACATGCAGCGTCGGGCCTCAAAGAGCGCATTGTCCTCGTCGAGATCCCCCACCACTTCGGCAAAGCCGGACTGGCGGCGGATGACCTCCAGCGTCGGCTGCACCGTGCGGTCCGCATCCGAGTAGTACCAGGCGTTGAGCTTGTCGTAGCTGGCCAGCTCGTGCTTCTCGGCCGGCTGGTAGACCGTGCCGTTCAGCATGGCGTGAATGTTGCGCGCCGCCTTCTTGCCGTGGCCGATGGCCGTGGTCATGGTGCGCTCGGACGGCACCATGTCGCCACCCGCGAATACGCCGGCCATGCCGGTCTGCATGTCCGGCCCGATTAGCACCACGCGGCCCTCGACTTGCACGCCGGCGAGCTTCTGGGCCGGCGCCAGATCCGGGTCCTGGCCGATGGCGAGCACCAGCACGTCGGCCTGGACCTGATCGAGCTGCCCGGTGGCCTGTAACCCCTCCTCGCTGGCCACCATCTTCTCCAGCACCAGCTTGCCGCCCTCAACCGTCTTGATCACGCTCAGCGGCCTGATCTGCACGCCTTCGAGCAGGGATTCGTCGATCTCAAAGGTGTGCGCCGCCATGCGCTCGCGCGCCCCGCGCACGATCACGGTGACGTCGCGCGCGCCCAGGCGCACCGCCGAACGGGCCACGTCCATGGCGGTGTTGCCACCGCCGTACACCACCACCCGCCCGCGCATGCCCGTGGGCTCGTCGTTCTCGACCGCGCGCAGCACGGTGAGGCCGTCGAGCATCGGCACGCTGCCGTCACCCTCGATCTCGATCTTCTTGGCCACGTGGGCGCCGACCGCGAGGAAGCAGGCGTCGTACTTTTCCTTCTTCATGGTGGCGCCCACGTCCTCGACGCGGGTGCCCATCTTGAAGGTGACCCCCATTTCGCGAATGCGGTCGATGTCGGCGTTGAGCTTCTCGCGCGGCAGCCGGTATTTCGGGATGCCGTAGCGCAGCATGCCACCGGGCTTTTCCGCAGCGTCGTAAAGGGTCACCGCGTGGCCGAGGCGGCGCAGGTGGTAGGCCGCCGACAGCCCCGCGGGCCCGGCCCCGATCACCATCACGTGCTTGCCGGTCTTCTTGCCGGGCTCGATCTTCCAGCCGTACTTGATGGCCTGGTCGCCGAGGAAGCGCTCGACGGCGTGGATGCCGACCGACTCGTCCACGTCCTTGCGGTTACAACTCAACTCGCAGGGATGGTAGCAGGCGCGCCCCCTCACGGCAGGCATCGGATTATCCTCCATGATCTGGCGCCAGGCGGCCTCGTAGTTGCCCTCCTCGGCATGGAACAGCCAGGCCTGGATGTTCTCGCCGGCCGGGCAGGCGGCGTTGCACGGCGGCAGACGGTCGACGTAGACGGGCCGCGCCGTGCGCCAGGTGCCGGTCTTGTTGAGCAGGCTGCTGCCGACATCGAGCGTGATCGCGAATGGCTTGCTCATTTACTGGCCCCCTTG
>JBFKOE010000035.1:0-13138 GCA_041629015.1 Gammaproteobacteria bacterium | reverse complement strand
GGCTTTCGCGCCGCCTTCGCCGAGGTCAAACGTGCCAACAAGGAACGCCTCGCCGCCACCTGCCGCGGCATGCTAGGCATCGACATCGACCTGAGCAGCCTGTTCGACGTGCAGGTCAAGCGCATCCACGAGTACAAGCGCCAGCTGCTCAACGTGCTACACGTCATCGCGCGCTACAACCGTATTCGCGACGGCCTCGCCGAGCCGCCGCCGCGAACCGTAATCTTCAGCGGCAAGGCGGCACCCGGTTACAACATGGCCAAGCTCATCATCAAGCTGATCGGCGACGTTGCCGAGGTCGTGAACAACGACGTGCGCGTCGGTGAGCGACTCAAGGTGGTCTTCGTGCCGAACTACGATGTCTCGACCGCCATGCTGATCATCCCGGCGGCTGACCTGTCCGAGCAGATCTCCACCGCCGGAACCGAGGCCTCGGGCACCGGCAACATGAAGCTGGCGCTGAACGGGGCCCTCACCATCGGCACCCTGGATGGAGCCAACATCGAGATCCGCGCCAAGGTAGGCGAGGACAATATGTTCATCTTTGGCGTCGATGCCGCGGAGGCCGAGGCACTGCGCGCCTCCGGCTATGTGCCGCGGGAGTATTACGAGGGCAACGCGGAACTGCGCCGTGCGGTCGATCTCATCGGCTCCGGCTTCTTCTCGCCGGACAACCCGAATCGCTACCAACCCCTGGTCGAGGCCCTGCTCGGAAGCGACCGGTATCTGGTGCTGCGCGACTTCGACGACTACCTCGCCACTCAGGATCGAATCGACGCCAGCCTCGCCGACGCGGACGCCTGGAGCCGCATGGCGATCTGCAACGTCGCCGGCATGGGTTCTTTCTCAAGCGACCGCGCCGTGCTGCAGTACGCGCGGGATATCTGGAATGCCGCGCCGGTCGAGGCGCGCAAGAAGTCGCGTGCGCGGCAGGAATGAGACGAATAGCTGCGCTGGCGCTCAGCGCTTCATCGATTCAAAGAATTCAGCGTTGGTCTTGGTGACCTTGAGCTTGTCGTGCAGGAACTCCATGGCAGCCAGCTCGTCCATGGGGTGCAGGAGCTTGCGCAATATCCACATCTTCTGCAGCTCGTCGACCTCGGTCAGCAACTCCTCGCGCCGGGTGCCGGAACGGTTGATGTTGATCGAGGGGTAGATGCGCTTCTCGGCGATGCGGCGATCGAGGTGGATCTCCATGTTACCGGTGCCCTTGAACTCCTCGTAGATCACGTCGTCCATGCGCGAGCCGGTGTCGATCAGAGCGGTGGCTATGATCGTCAGGCTGCCACCCTCCTCGATGTTGCGCGCTGCGCCGAAGAAGCGCTTCGGCCGCTGCAGGGCGTTGGCATCGACACCGCCCGTGAGCACCTTGCCCGAGGACGGGACCACGGTGTTGTAGGCCCGCGCCAGCCGGGTGATCGAATCGAGGAGGATCACCACATCCTGCTTGTGCTCCACCAGCCGCTTCGCCTTTTCGATGACCATCTCGGCGACCTGCACGTGGCGGCTCGCTGGCTCGTCGAAGGTGCTCGAGACGACCTCGCCACGGACCGAGCGCTCCATCTCGGTGACCTCCTCAGGGCGCTCGTCGATGAGCAGCACGATGAGGTAACACTCCGGGTGTTTGGCCGTGATCGATTGGGCAATATTCTGCAGCAGCATGGTCTTGCCGGCCTTCGGCGGCGAGACGATGAGGCCGCGCTGGCCCTTGCCGACCGGCGCCACCAGGTCGATTACCCGTGCGGTGATGTCCTCGGTGCTGCCGTTGCCGATCTCGAGGCTGAGCCGCTCGTTGGGATGCAGCGGCGTAAGGTTTTCGAACAGGACCTTGTTCTTTGCCGCCTCCGGTGACTCGTAGTTGATGTCGCCGACCTTCAGCAGCGCGAAGTAACGCTCTCCTTCCTTGGGCGGACGAATCTTGCCCGACACGGTGTCGCCGGTGCGCAGGCTGAAACGCCGGATCTGGCTGGGTGAGACGTAGATGTCGTCGGGCCCGGCCAGATACGAGCAGTCCGCCGAGCGCAGGAAGCCGAATCCGTCCTGGAGGATCTCCAGCACGCCGTCGCCAAAGATGTCCTCGCCGTTCTTGGCGTGCGCCTTGAGGACGGAGAAGATCACGTCCTGCTTGCGCGATCGGGCCATGCCCTCGACACCCATCTCCTGGGCGATGTGGATCAGATCCGTGGCGGTCTTTTTCTTCAGTTCGGTGAGGTTCATAGCACTGCTACCGGAATGGGCATGAGAAGTGATCGGGCTGGCGCAGGGTGGGCGCCGGGTAGTCTTGGGTCGAATTTACGGGGAAGCGCTGCGCAGAGGCGCCGGTATCTCCGGTCGTCCACGCCGCGGCTAATCGTTTCAAGCCGCTCACCACGTCGCGAACGGCGGTCGGTCAAACGGACTCTATAGGTTGCTGTCGATGAAAGCCGTGAGCTGTGACTTGGAAACCGCTCCTACCTTGGTCGCCTCGACGTTGCCGTTCTTGAACAGCATGAGCGTGGGAATCCCGCGGATGCCGTACTTGGGCGGCGTGTTCGGATTCTCATCGATGTTGAGCTTCGCAACCTTGATCTTGCTGTCGTACTCCTCGGCGACCTCTTCGAGGATCGGCGCGATCATCTTGCACGGGCCGCACCAGTCGGCCCAAAAGTCCACCAGCACCGGCGTATCCGAGTTCAGAACCTCGGGTTCAAACGTTTCATCCGTAACGTGCAACATACGCTCGCTCACGTCGTGTAGCCTCCAGGGTGATACCTTGCGCGGTGCGATCAGAGCTTGGTCTGGGGAACGGGACTCGGGGGAGGTTCCCGGGCGGGGCGGTCTTGTTCTGGAAGACTCTAAGGGGGCGCTCCGCCCGCCGGCGATGCACTGCCCGGACACGAACAACGCGGGCTGGATCGGCGACTCTGGCGCACATTTCAGCCCAATCACCCCGAGATTGCAAGTCCAACCCCGGTGCCATTTGGAGTATGCTCTCGCGCCATGAGCGACACGCACCTGACCGACGTTCCCTTCACGGCTCTTGACCTGCCCGCGAATCTACTGCAAGGCGCTGAAGAGGCTGGATTTTCCCACTGCACTCCGATCCAGGCCGAGGCCCTGCCCAAGGCGCTGAAAGGCCACGACGTGGCCGGTCAGGCGCAGACGGGCACCGGCAAGACGGCGGCATTTCTGCTGGCGGCGATGGCGCACCTGACGCGCCATCCGGCGGCGCCCGAGAGGCGCGCGACGCAGCCCCGCGCGATCATGCTCGCCCCGACCCGCGAACTGGCCATACAGATACACCGCGATGCCGAGACCCTGGGGCGACACAGCGGCTTCAAGCTGGCGCTGGTATACGGCGGCACGGGCTACGAATCCCAGCGCCAGACCCTGGAGGCCGGGGTCGACATCCTGATCGGCACTCCGGGGCGCCTCATCGACTACTTCAAGCAGCGCATCTTCGATCTCAAGGCCATCCAGGTGATGGTCCTCGACGAGGCCGACCGCATGTTCGACCTCGGCTTCATCCGCGACATTCGTTACCTGCTGCGGCGCATGCCCCCGCCGGAGAAGCGTCTGGGAATGCTGTTCTCGGCCACGCTCTCGCTGCGGGTCACCGAGCTGGCCTACGAGCACATGAACAACCCGGAGCTGATCCTGATCGAGCCCGACAAAGTAACCGTCAGCAAGGTCAAGCAGACGGTCTACTACACGGCGAACGAGGACAAGATTCCGCTGCTCGTCGGCCTGCTGCAGCACATGGACCCCAGGCGCAGCATCGTGTTCGTCAACACCAAGCGCGGCGCCGAACGGGTGCAGGCCTACCTGGAGGGCAACGCGGTCCATGCCGAGGTCCTCTCCGGCGACGTGCCCCAAACGAAGCGACAGCGCCTGTTGCTCGAGTTTCAACGCGGCGACCTGCCGGTGCTGGTGGCCACGGACGTTGCGGCGCGCGGCCTCCACATCCCGGACGTGAGCCATATCTTCAACTTCGACCTGCCCCAGGACCCGGAGGACTACGTCCACCGGATCGGGCGCACCGCGCGCGCCGGTGCAATGGGCGACGCGATCAGCTTCGCCTGCGAGGAGTTCGCCTATTCCCTGCCCGAGATCGAGGAGTTCATCGGCCAGAAGATCCCTTCCGAGCAGGTCCACGCCGACCAGCTCCCCGCCCTGCAGCCGCCGGTGCGACGCGAGCGCGCGCCGCGCCGCGCGCGCGGGGGCCGCAAGCCGGATCCGCGTAAACCCAGCAAACGCCCCAACGGCCGGCGGCGCCCCGGGCGCGGCTGAGCGCGCGCGACCGTTTGACCGGCTGAGTCACATTGTGACCTGATCACTCACCCCGGCCACCTCGGCCCGGCGCGGCCAACGATCGGATTCGCCGCGCCAAAACACAAATTTTTCTTCAATAAATCAAGCGGTCAGCTCAATCTGCGGCAAATCCCGCGGAGCTTGGCACGCCTGATGCACAGCATCTGCTGCGTTTCGTTACAAGGGCAACCCGCTCCGCAAGGCGCGGCACGCAAAGCCACCTGCCTGGCCAGACACGGGACAAGGTAGAGGGGCTGCAGCAGGAACGACGATGAAACTAGCAGACCTGATTCGTAATCTCCGCACGCCGGCATGCCGGCTCTCCGCTGCGCTACCGCTCCTGCCGCCGGCCGTTCTGCCGGGGGCGGCCCACGACGCTCGCCGCGGCTCGCCGATTCTCGGCGGGCGAGCGCTCCCCCAACCGATCATGGCGACACGGCCGCATCCAGCGCTGCTGCGGATTCGGCGTCGCGGGAGAACCAGCGGGTAGAGGACCGATTAAAACGAGTCGGGCCGGCGCCCACTCCGCTCTCTCTCGCTCCTCCTCGCCGGCCCGGCTCGACCATCCGGGGGTGCTGTGGCCCGACCATCGGGCCCAGCCTTTACAGCCCCACCTCCTCGGAGGTGGGGATTTTTTTTGCCGCGCTCAGCGCTCGACCTTGGCGAGCACCTGGCTCTGGTCATCGCCTCGGCGCAGATACAGGTAGCGCTCGCTCATCTGGGCGAAAGCCCGATCGCGCGCCTCCCGCTGCTCGAACCACCGGTAGTATTCCCAGCCGGACCCAAGCAAGTGCTCGCCGGCGAGGGGATCGCCTGGCGGCAGCATGACCCGGATGCCGTAACGCTTTGCGCTCATGCCGTAGTACCTCGGGACTGGATCTGGCGGGCATTATAGGCGAGCGGCGGCGCACGACGGCAGGTGCGTTAAGATTCCAGGCCGATGGACAATTTCCTCCCCACCACTCCCGCCCAACGCGACTTCACCAACCCCCTGGTCGAACTCGACGAGGCGGCGGTCGCCGCCTGGATCGAGGGCCTGCCGCTCGAGGAACCGGCCGAGGCGGTGCCGATGCTCGCCTATGTCCTGCTGGAGCTGAACCGCGAACCGCTGGCGGCCAAGGACCGCATGCGCCTGCTGGAGCGCTATCACCGGCCGATCCAGCACCTGTTCGAGAGCTGGGAGCGCTTCTGGGACCAGCTCGGCGACCTGCCAACCGGTCAGCAGATGGAGGTGGCCGAGGATTTCGGGGCACTGCTCCTGGCGCTCGCCAACGGCTACAAGATCGTGGTCCGCGAGGGCCGCCAGGGACGCAAGGATCCGAACGCGGCGCCCCTGCTGCTGCTCGCGATCCACCGCGCGCTCGAAACCCTGGGCCAGGCACTGCTCGATGCCTTTCGCCGCTACGCCCCGGCGCCGCCGCACCTGTACCGCGAGCTGAATCACCTCTATCGCTACGCCGAGGAGTTCTCCGCCCTCGAGTTGCGCGCGCGCGAGACCAAGGACTCGCTGGCCGAACTCAGCCTGCACGCCCTGTATGCCCGCGCCATGCTGCTCGCCGCCGCGGACCCCTTCCGCCTCTCTCCCCACGACACCGCCAGCCTGTACCGGCTGCTGGGCGGCTACGCGGGCCTTTGTGGCCTGTCCAAGGGCGGCTGCGAGAAGCCCTTTGGCCGCTTCGCCGTGGACCTGGCGAGCGACAACCCGCCCATTCCCTGCGCCAAGCTGGAGGCCGCAAGCGACCACCCTCACCTGCGGGTGCTGGATACCGCGCCGATGCGCATGGCGGCGCTCGAGCGGCTCGGCAGCAACGACAAGACCCACAGCGAGCAGGAACTCGATCTGCTGCGCCGCCTGCTTCCCGGACTCCGGGTGCCACCGCAACGCCGTTCGCCGCGCGTACCCTCGCAGAAGCAAGTGCGGCTCGCGATCGGCATCGAGGCAGCGCACTTCTTCCTCACCGAGGAGGGACACGCCCATCGGCGCGCGTCGGTGGAGAACGCGGTCTACGGAATCGAGGTCTATGATCAGGCCAGCGAATCCCAGCTCTCCTTCGTGCTCGAACCCTGGAGGGTGGTGAACGAGAGCCCGCGCGGCTACCTGCTGGTGCGGCGCCATGCGCTCAATGAGGAACTGCGCGTCGGCGAGATACTCGGCCTGTTCCCCATGCGCCCCGAGGACCCCGATACCCGGGTCGAGGTCGGCATCGTGCGCTGGTTGCGGCGCGACAAGGAGGGCTGGGCGCAGGTCGGCGTCGAGATCTTCCCCGGCACAGTCGGGGCCGTGGTCTGCAGCGCAAGCGGCGCAAGAAGCTCGCCCCAGGCAGCGCACTGCGCACTTTACCTGCACCACGTTTCCGGCCTGGGGATTCCCCCGACCCTGATCGCGCGAAAGTCGCTCTACCAGCGTGACCGCCTTCTCGACCTGCAGCTCGGCGCAAGGCACGGCAAGGCCCGCATCGGTTCGCTGGTAATGGCGAGCGCGCACATGGCGCGCATGACGCTGAAGCCGCCGAGCTAGAGCGCGCGTGGCTCTGTTATACTGCGCCCCGCCAATCTCCAGCACCCCCGCCGTCGAATCCATCATGAGCAGGAAAGCCGCTTCGCGACCGAGCATCGCGATCACGCCCGAGAACAAGTGCAGCTTCTGCGCGAGCTCCAAGTGCTGCACCTACATCACCCAGCAGATCGACACTCCGCGCTCGAAGAGCGAGTTCGACTTCCTGCTGTGGCAGCTCGCGCACCAGAACGTGCAGGCCTATCGTGACGAGGACGGGTGGTTCCTGCTGTTCAACACCCCCTGCCAGCATCTGCTGCCGGGCGGAGGCTGCAACATCTACGAGCGCCGGCCGCAGATTTGCCGCGACTACGACAATGATTACTGTGAGTACGACGAGCCCGCCGAGGAAAATTTCGAACTCTTCTTCGACGGCTACGATTCGCTGCTTCGCTACTGTCGCAAGCGCTTCAAGAACTGGGACAAGTGGGTCGCCAAGAAGGCCCGTAAGTCCTAGCCACCTACCCCACGGAATTCATCGATGCGCCGGCGTGCGGAACCGGAAATGCGCCTCGCCCGGGACTGGCAGCATGGTGGGCGCGGCCGGCACGAGTCCGGCCCAGGCGGTGAGCGGTGGCTCGGCGGTCCAGACGCTGGCTAGGCCCCGGCGCTGGACTCGAGCCCGGGGAGGATCTCGCGGAAGCCGCGGATGGAGGCAAACTCCTGCGTGGCTCGCGAAGGCTGGCGCGAGTCCGGCTGGGCCACCGCCAGCAACTGCCGAAAGCCGAACCGCCGCGCCGAGCGCAGCACCGCCAGGCTGTCGTCGATGAGCAGGGTGCTATCGACGACGAAGGGCTGGTGGCGGTGCAGCCGCTCCCAGAAGCGCGGGTCTTCCTTGGGCACCCCCAGGTCGTGCGCGCACACCAGGGCATCCAGGTGGCCGCCGATCGGGGTGCGGCGCATCTTCAGGGCGATGGCCTTGCCGTGCGCGTTGGTGACCAGGACCCGGCGCTTGCGCGCCTGCTTCAGCGCCTGCAGGAACTCGATCACCTGCGGGTGAACGGCGATCAGGTGCTTGACCTCCTCCTTGAGCACGGCGATGTCCAGCCCCAGCTGCTCGCTCCAGTAATCGACGCAATACCACTCCATGGTGCCCTCCACGGCGCGGTAGCGTTGATAGAGCTCGCGACAGGCCTCGTCGTATTGCAGGCCGCGCGCCTCGGCGTAACGGCGCGGCACATGCTCGCGCCAGAAGTGGTTGTCGAAATGCAGATCGAGGAGCGTGCCGTCCATGTCGAGCAGCACGGTCTGAATACGCGACCAGTCGATCATCATCGTGACCTCCTTGGACAGCGCGCATTGTAACCGCGACGCGCCGCCGGGCCCGCCGCCGGCGGGGGGTATACTGTGCCAAGGGACCCGCAGCGAAGCGCCGTGTAGCCCATGACCGAGAAGAAGACGCCCGAGGTGCTGAGCAGCGAGACGGTCGCCCATTCCCGCATCTTTCACGTCGAGGAACGCAGGCTCCGCTTCAGCAACGGCACCGAGGTGAGCTACGAGCGGCTGGTCAGCCGCCGCATCGGCGCGGTGCTGATCGTGCCCCTGCTCGACTCCGCCACCGTGCTGCTGATCCGCGAGTACGCGGCCGGCACCCACCGCTACGAGCTAGCGCTGCCCAAGGGGCTAATCGCGCGCGGCGAGACGCCCCTGGAGGCGGCCAACCGCGAGCTGATGGAAGAGATCGGCCGCGGCGCGCGCCAGCTCAGCCACATCAACACCTTCAGCGTGGCGCCCGGCTACCTGCAGCACTGCACGCACATCGTGCTGGCGCGCGAGCTCTACGAGCAGCGCCTGCCGGGCGACGAGCCCGAGGACATCGAGGTGGTGCCCTGGAGCCTCGATCGACTGCGCGAGCTGGTCGAACGCGAGGACTGCACCGAGGCGCGCAGCATCGCGGCACTCTACCTGGTCCGGGATCTGCTGGCGCATGAGTGACACGCTGGGTCTGGACGCGGCCTCGCTGCGCGAGCTGCTACCCGAGCTCGAGGCGATCGCTCGCCGCGCGGGCGAGGCGATCCTCGAGATCTACGGCACGGACTTCGCGGTCGAGCGCAAGGACGACGCCTCCCCGCTGACCGCCGCCGATCTGGCCTCCCACCGGCTGATCGTCGACGGTCTGGCGGCCCTCACGCCGGCCACGCCGCGGCTCTCGGAGGAATCGGCGGACCTGTCCTGGGAGCGACGGCGCGACTGGCGCAGCTTCTGGTTGATCGATCCGCTGGACGGCACCAAGGAGTTCGTCAACCGCAATGGCGAGTTCACGGTCAACATCGCGCTGATCAACGATCACCGGCCCATCCTGGGGGTGATCTTCGCGCCGGTGCCGGACCTGCTCTATGCCGGCGCCGCGGGGCTGGGGAGCCACCGCCGCCGCGGCGGCGGCGAGCACGAGCGCATCGCGGCCCGCCGGCCGCCGGCCCGCCCTCCGGTCGTCGCCGGTAGCCGCTCGCACGGGCAGGAGGGCCTGGCGCGCTTCTTGGAGCGGCTCGGCCCGCACGAGCTGCGCACCGTGGGCAGCTCGCTGAAGTTTTGCCTGGTCGCCGAGGGCAGCGCCGATATCTACCCGCGCTTCGGCCCGACCTCGGAGTGGGACACGGCGGCCGGCCAGGCGGTGGTCGAGGCGGCCGGCGGCGCGGTGCTCGACACCGCGGGGGCCCCGTTGCGCTACAACCGGACCGAGTCGATTCTCAACCCGGACTTCCTGGTGCTGGCGGACCCGAGCGCTCGCTGGCTGCGCGAGATCGCCGCAGGCGCCGAGCCGTCGGCATAGGCCGGGCGCCTAGGAAACTGCGCGCAGGAAGTCCAGGCAAGCGGCGTTGAAGGCCTCCGCCTTCTCCAGCTGGCAGAAGTGGGCGGCCTCGTCCAAGACCACCAGCCGCGAGCCGGCGATGCGCTGGTGAATGAACTCCGCGGCCGCCACCGGCGTGCCGGGATCGTGCTCCCCCACCAGCACCAGCGTGGGCACGCGGACCGCGCCGATGGATTCGCGCTGATCCATGTCGCGGATGGCCGCGGCACAGGCGCAGAACCCGTCCGGGGGCGTCGCCAGCACCATCTCGCGCACGCCGCGGACCACCTCAGGCAGGCTGGCGTGGCCGGCCGGCGTGAACCAGCGCTCCAGCGTCGCCTCGACCACCGCCTCCATGCCGCCCGCGCGCACCGCGGCGATGCGCTGCTCCCACATCTCGGGCGTGGGCATGTAGGCCGCGGTCGAGGCGAGCAGCAGCGCATCGAGCCGCTCCCCGTGCCGCGAGGCTAGCGTCTGCCCGACCATCCCCCCCATCGAGCAGCCGAGAAAGCTCACTCGCTCGATGGCCAGCGCGTCGATCAGCCCCAGCGCATCCGAGCTCAGCTGCTCCAGGGTGTAAGGGCCGGCGGTCACCGCCGAGCGCCCGTGACCGCGCGAATCGTAACGCAGCACGCGGTAGCCCGCGCCCATAAAGGCATCGAGCTGCGCGTCCCACATGTCCAGGCTGGAGGCCAGGGAATTGGACAGCATCAGCACCGGCGCATCGGCGCCGCCGTCGATGCGGTAGTGCAGTGTCCCGCCGTCGGGAAGAGCGATCTCGGGCACGCCCGACCCTAGCCGCCAAGCGTGCTCATGGCGTGCCGCGGTGCCTGGCCCGGCTTGCCGAAGTCGTGCTGCATGGGCTTGCGCAGCATCGCCTCGCGAATGCGCAGCTCCAGGTCTTCGTCGGACCAGCCCGCGCGCAACCCGTCGCGCAGCGGCACGAAGTCGTCCTTGCCGAGGCAGAAGACCAGGTCACCGCGTGCGGTCAGGCGGACGCGGTTGCAGGTGTCGCAGAAATGGCGCGACATGGCGCTGATGACGCCGATGCGCACCGGCCCGTCGCCGACCTGGAAATAGCGCGCCGGCCCGGCGCCGCGGCCGGGGCTGACCGGCACGAGTTCGCCGCCGAAGTGCCGCTGCACGCGCTCGAGGATGCTGCTGACCGGGTAATAGTGATCCGTACGATCGTTCCCGGGTCCGCCGATGGGCATGGTCTCGATTACCCGCAGGTCCGCGCCCCGCGCCACGGCGAACTCCACCATGCGCTCGATCTCGTGATCGTTGATGCCGCGCATCACGACCATGTTGAGCTTGACCGGCGTGAGCTCGGCCGCGAGTGCCGCATCGACTCCCGCGAGCACCCGCTCGAGATCGCCGCCACCACCGGTGATGCGCCGAAAGGTCTCGGGCTCGAGGGTATCGAGCGAGATGTTGACGCGGCTGAGCCCCGCCGCCTTGAGGGCCCCGGCCTGGCCGGCGAGCAGGTGCGCATTGGTCGAGAGCGCGACATCGCGGATTCCAGGCACGGCGGCAATCATGCGCACCAGCTCGAGCACGTTGCGTCGCACCAGCGGCTCGCCACCGGTGAGGCGCACGTTCTCCACGCCCATGCCGGCGAAGACGCGCACGATCCGCGCCGTCTCCTCGTGGCGCAGCACTTCGCGATGCGGCGTGCCGCGGATGCCCTCGGGCGGCGCGCAGTAGAAACAGCGATAGTTGCAGCGGTCGGTGACCGACACCCGCAGGTAGCTGATCCTGCGCCCGAAGGAATCGGCCAGGGACGAGCGGCTGGATTCGTTTTCGACCATCGCCAGGGTAGCCTCGCGCGGCGGCTTGAGGGCTCGATGATAACGCCGCGGCGGGCGGCCACCAACCTGGCCGCGGGGGCGCCCGGGGAGCCAGCGGCCCGCCGAATGCACTAGGATTGCGCCATTGAACGCCGCGAGCAGGGGTCGAACCGCATGAGCGATGCCAAGGCGCCCGAGCGCCGCCTGCGCGATGACGTGCGCGCGCTCGGCGACATGCTGGGCCACATCCTGATCGAGCAGGCGGGGCAGGGATTGTTCGACAAGGTCGAGGGCCTGCGCATCCTGGCCAAGGCCCTGCACAGCGAAGGCGGCTACGACCGCGCGGCGCTGAGCAGCCTGATCGCCGGGCTCTCCTCCGAAGAGGTGCTGCTGGTCGCGCGCGCCTTCGCCCAGTTCCTGAACCTGGCCAACATTGCCGAGCAGTCCCACGGCGCCCGGCCCTACGGCGATTTCCAGGGCGGGGGGCCGGGCAGCACCGACGAGTGCCTGGCTGGGCTCGCCGCCCAGGGGGTCTCAACCGAGGAGATGCGCGCGGCGGTGCGCGCGCTCGACATCGGCCTGGTGCTCACCGCGCATCCGACCGAGATCAAGCGGCGCACCATGATCCGCAAGGACACGGTGATCGCCGAGCAGCTCGAGGCGCTGCACCGGGGCCGCCAGCTGGGCGAGCCGCAGGAGCCGGCGATCGAGGCCCTGCAGCGCGAGATCACGGCGGCCTGGATGACCGACGAGATCCGCCGCCGGCGCCCTACCCCGGTCGAGGAGGCGCGCTGGGGGTTCGCGGTGGTCGAGTCGGTCCTCTGGGACGCGGTACCCGAGCACCTGCGAGGGCTCGATGCCGCGCTGCGCGCCCACGCCGGCGAGGGTCTTCCACTGGACTACGCGCCGATCCGCTTCGGCTCGTGGATGGGAGGCGACCGCGACGGCAACCCCACCGTCACTGCCGAGGTCACCCGGCGGGTGACCCTGCTGGCTCGCTGGATGGCCGCCGACCTGTACTGGCGCGACGTCGAGGCGCTGCGCGGTGAGCTCTCCATCAGCGCCGCCACGCCCGAGCTGTGCGAGATGACCTCCGATCACCCCGAGCCCTACCGCGAGCTGCTGCGCGGGGTGCGCACCCGGCTCGCCGCCACCCGCCACTGGGTGGAGGCCCAGCTCGACGGGCACCGCTACGAGGGCCCGCCACCGCTGCTCCACGCGGCCGAGCTGCGCGACCCCCTGCTCGCCTGCCATCGCTCCCTGCATACGGTCGGCGCCGGTCGAATCGCCGACGGCCTGCTGCTCGACGTCCTGCGCCGCGTAGCCTGCTTCGGCATCACCCTGATGCGCCTCGACATCCGCCAGGAGGCGGCCCGTCACACCCAGGTGCTGGACGCGGTGACCCGTCATCTCGGGCTCGGCTCCTACGCCCAGTGGGACGAGCAGACACGCCAGAGCTTCCTGCTCAACGAGCTTGCCGGGCGGCGGCCCCTGATCCCGCCGGACCTGCCCGCGGACGCCGAGGTGCGCGAGGTGCTGGATACCTTCGCCATGCTGGCCGGGCTGAGCAGCGAATCGCTCGGCAGCTACATCATCTCGATGGCGACGCAGCCCTCGGACGTGATGGCCGTGGTCTTGCTGCAGAAGGAGGCCCGCATCGCCACGCCCATGCCGGTCGCGCCGCTGTTCGAGACCCTGGACGATCTCGAGGGCGCG
>JBFKOE010000034.1:0-13160 GCA_041629015.1 Gammaproteobacteria bacterium | reverse complement strand
CTGCGCCTGCTGATCATCGAGGACTCGCTCAACGACGCCGAGACCTTCGTCAGCACCCTGCGCGGCGCCGGTTACGCGGTGCGCGCCAAGCAGGTTCGCCAGCCGGAGGAGCTGCAGGCGGCGCTCGCCGAGCAGCAGCTCGAACTGGTGATCTGCGCGGCGCCAACGCCCGGGTTCAGCATCGAGGATGCCGCGGCGGTCATCGCCCGTTCCGAGCGCGACGTCCCGCTGGTTGCCGTGATCGAGCGCGCGACCCAGGAGGACCTGGTCGCAGCGATGCACCTGGGCGCGCGCGACGCCATTCCCAAGGGCCAGAACGAACACCTGCGGCTGGTGGTGAACCGCGAGCTGACGGACCTGCGCGCCCGGCGCATGCTACGCGCCACCGAGCAGCGCCACCGCGAGGCCGAGAAGCGCAACCGCGCCCTGCTGAACTCGGCCCGCGACGCGGTCACCTACATGACCGATGGCATGCACATTCGCGCCAACGAGGCCTATCTCGAGCTCTTCGGACTCGAGAGCCCGGACGAGATCGACGGCATGCCCCTCATGGACATGATCGCGCCCGAAGATCACCCGAAGATGAAGAAATTCCTGCGCGGCCTGCCCGAACTCGGCGAGGGCAGGCAGAAGATCGACGTCATCGGCCAGCGGGCGGACGGCGCGACCGTACCGCTGCACATGGTTTTCAGCCGTGCCGCCATCGACGACGAGGATTGCTTCCAGGTCGTCATTCCGGCGGCGACCGAGAACAGCAACCAGGAACTCGAGGACAAGATCCGGACCCTGAGCAGCCGCGATCTGCTGACCGGTCTGTACAACCGCCAGTACTTCATGGAAGAGCTGGAGCTCGCCTTCGGTGAGGTCATCAACAACAACGCGCAGTGCGCCCTGCTGCTGCTCGGCATCGATCGCTTCGCCGACATCGCGGGTGCGGTCGGGATCGCGGCGAGCGACCTGGTGGTGGTGGACGCCGCCGACGAGCTCGCCTCGCGGCTGGACAAGGACCAGCTGTTGGCGCGGCTGTCCGACCAGGTCTTCGCCGTCCTGAGCCCTTACCAGAACCCCGCCGACGCCGAGTCCCTGGCCGAGCAGCTGCGCGCTTACATCGAGGCCCGGACCTCTGAGGTCGCGGACACCAAGGTATCGCTGACGGCCAGCATCGGCATCGCGCTGGTCAGCGAGAACGCGAGCAACGCCCAGGAGATCCTGCGCCGCGCGCAGGAGTGCCTGGACGCGGCCACCGCCAAGGGCGGCAACCAGGTCAAGGTCTACAGCCCGCCCGCGCTCGACGCGGCCACGGAGAACAGCGCCGACGTGCTCGCCCAGGTCATCAAGGCGGCGTTGGCCAAGGACCGCTTCACCTTGCTCTACCAGCCGATAAGCAGCCTGCAGGGGGACGACGAGGAGCGCTACGAGGTCTTCGTGCGTCTGGCCGACGACGGCGGCAACGAGTTCCCGACCAGGCAGCTGGTCGCGGCTGCGGAACGAACGGGCCTCATGCTGGAGCTGGATCGCTGGGTGGCGACGCGGGCGATCGAGCGCCTGGGCGAGGAGCACCGCAAGGGCCGCCAGCTGCACTTCTTCCTCAACATCTGCGAGGCCAGCCTTTGCGACGACGACTACGTGCCCTGGATCGCAGGCAAGCTGAAGGAAGCGCGCCTGCCTGGCCAGTTCCTCACCCTGGAGATCACCGAGCCCGCGGCCAGCGGCAACGCGGGCCCCATGAAGCGCATGCTCAAGGGGCTAAAGGCGCTGCACTCCAGTCTGGCCCTGGCGCAGTTCGGCAGCGGCCTCAACTCCGCAAACTTCCTCAGGCAGGTCCAGCCGGACTTCATCAAGATCGACCGCTCCTTCGTCGGCGACCTGGCGACCAACCCGGAGAATCAGGAGGCAGTCAGGCAGCTCGTGGCCGGCGCCAAGGAGCTCGGAATCCGCGTGATCGCCGAGTACGTGGAGGACGCGAATGCCATGCCGCTGCTGTGGCAGTACGGCGTCGATTTCATTCAGGGCTTCTTCCTGCAGCAGCCGAGCGAGTCGCTGACCTTCGATTTCAGCGGCGAGTCCGTGTGAGGCCCTGCGCCAGGGTCGTGCCGACCCGAACTGTGGGCCGCGTCACGGCAGGAGTGAGAACCCGGGCGTAGGCTGGGGACGGTTGGTGCGCGCGGCAGGCTTTATAATTGCAGATGCATTACTGAGCGAGTGAAGGCGACGATGCGACGTGGTTTCCTGATACTGGTCATGCTGTCGGCGACCGGCGCAAGCGCCGCCGGCGAAGGCCCCGCTGCGCCCTCCGCCCTCAACCAGGACGATTTCCGCCTGCTCTCCCGCGATCTGGCTTCGGGCCTGAACTACCGCATGCTGTCGCCACGCGACGCCGAGCCCGGGCTGCTCCAGCCGATCCAGCTCGACTGGATCAGCGCGCCGATCGGCACGGCCCCGGCCCTGGGGCTGGACGAGGGGCTCGGACAGCCGTCGCTGCCAAAGCTGCGTCTGCGCACCGAGTTGTCCTCGGGCGTCGGCCTCGGCGCCTTCTATTCCACGCTGCCCGAGGCGAATTACGAGCTCTGGGGGGCGGAGGCCAGCTACTCGCTGCTGCGGGGCGGGGATCGCCAGACGGCCCTGGCGGTGCGCGGCAGCTTCAGCCGGCTTTCCGGGCTGGAGCATCTGAGCGTCGACACCCACGGCGTGGATCTGCTGGTGTCGGGCGAATTCAACCGCTTCTCGCCCTACGCGGGCGTAGGCCGGCTCTGGACCCGAAGCACCGCCGGCGGCATGGACCTGGAAGACGAGGCCTTCATGGCCGAGCGCTACTTCCTCGGCGCCAGCCTCAACTTCGGCATCCTGACGCTGGACCTGGAAGGCGACCGCACCGGGGAAGAGACGTCCTACAGCATCAAGCTGGACGTTCGGTTCTGATCCATCCGGGCGCGCCGGTCCGGCTCAGCGCCCACGCAGCCTCTGCAGTTTTCTCCGGTCGCGCTTGCTCGGCCGGCCACCGCGCTCCGGACGGGGCTGGGTCTGGCCGGGTATGCTATCGCCCTCGACGCGCTTGCCGCGCACGCCGATCAGCTCGTAGAGACCGGCGGCCTCGGCGGCCGGGCGGCGCTGCGCGCTGAAGCCGCGAACAAGCAGTTCCAGGCGTTCGTCCCTGCGGCTGAACTCGATGCGATCCGCCAGCTTGAGCGCCCGCGAGGGCTTGGCGCGGGTACCGTTAACCAGGACCCTTCCGCCCAGCACCGCGCGGGTCGCCAGGGACCGCGTGCGGAAGAAGCGGGCTGCCCACAACCACTTGTCCAAGCGCAAGACTCGCCCCCCATCCGCCGCCCGTGCCGGCTCGCATGGTCGAACCACTCAACCATACGCTACACGGTTGCCGAGTGAGCGCGCAGAAAAAAACCGGGCCCCGTGCGGGGCCCGGTCTGCGCCTGCGGGGTCGGTCCTACTTCGGCTCGGTAACGGTGATATTGGCCCGATTCGCCTCGACCAGCTTCTCGCCAATGCCGCGAACCTTGATCAGATCCTCGATCCGCCTAAAGGGTCCATGCTGCTCGCGGAACTGGATGATGGCCTCGGCCCTGCTCTGGCCGACCCCCTTCATCGCCTGGGCGATCTGGGCGGCATCCGCCTGGTTGATGTCGACAGGCTGCGCTGCCGCGAAGGCGGCCCACAGGGCGAACGGAAGTACAAGCGCAATTCGACGCAGTTTCGTCATGGTAGATCCCTCTTGTAGTCTTATTTCCCTGCGCTGACCGGGCGGTCCGCGCGCCAGAAAGATTAGGCGGCGGCGGTTCGCGGGTCAAGATCCGCGATGCGCGATCTCGCGGGCGACGCTCTCCAGAGCCACCTGAGGGTCCTCAGCGCGCGTAATCGGGCGGCCAATGACCAGGTAGTCCGCGCCCGCGGCCACGGCCTGACGGGGTGTCATGATTCGGCGCTGGTCATCGCCCGCGGACCCTGCCGGACGAATCCCCGGGGTGACCAGGCGGAACCCTTCCCCCCGCTCTGCGCGCAGCAGCGCCGCCTCGCGGGCCGAGCACACGACGCCATCCAGCCCGCACGCCTGAGCCAGAGCCGACAGACGCCGCACCAGCTCGGGGGCGGTTTCCGCATACCCCAGCTCGCGAAGATCACCATCGTCGAGGCTGGTGAGCACCGTCACCCCGACCAGCAGGGGCGGCGAGGCCGCGCCTCGCACCGCTTCGGCCGCCTGCTCCAGCATGCGCCGTCCGCCGCTGGCGTGCACGTTCAGCATCCAGACACCCAAGCGGGCCGCGGCTCGGCAGGCCGCCGCTACCGTATTGGGAATGTCGTGGAACTTGAGATCCAGGAATACATCGAACCCGCGCGCCTGCAGCGCCTCAACCAGGGTAGGCCCCGCGCGCGTGAACAGCTCCTTGCCCACCTTGAGGCGGCAGCTTCCCGGCTTCAGCCGATCGGCCAGCCCGGCCGCCGCTTCCCCGCTGTCGAAGTCGAGCGCGACGATGACGCGCGGCTCGCTCACTCGCCCTCCACGCCGTGAATCTGCCGAAAGCTGCTCCATTCCTTGCAGCTCGGGCACCGCCAGTGCATGCCCTTGGCCGCGAATCCGCAGCGCACGCACTTATAGGCCGCGCCCTTGCGCAGCAGCTCGCCGGTGATCTGCCGCAGAACCAGCAGGTTTTCCCGACCCTGGCCTTCCGCGTCGGCCATGTTGACGTCGATCAGCCACTCGAGACCGCGTACCGAGGGCCGCTGCTTGAGCTGCTCGACCACGAACCGCGAGGCGGCCGCAGCCCCATCGTCGTGGCGAATCTCCTCCGCCAGGGCGAGGACCACCGAGGTGCCCTGGTACTCTCGCAACACCTCGCGCAGGTAAGCAACGTAGCCATCGCGATCATCCAGCTCCACGCAGCACTCGCGCAGCGGCTCGATGATTTCGGCAACGTAGTCGCGGTCCTGTTCGAACACCCGGCGGTAGGCCTTGACCGCGGCACGGCAGTCCCCCGCCTCGCGCTCGATGTCCCCGAGCAGCAGGTTGGCGCGCACGCAGCGCGAGTCGGCGGCAAGCGCGCGCCTGGCCAGCTGGCGGGCGCGGTCCCGGCTGCCCTCGTGACGCGCCTCTTCGGCGAGCTCGCAGCAGAACTGCCCGATCAAGGCCGTGCGCTGGGAATCGGAAATGTCGGCAAGCTGACGAGCCATCTGGATGGCGTTCTCCCATTCCTTTTCCTGCTGATAGATGTCCAGCAGACTGCGCCTCGCCTGCTCGGCGAACTCGCGCACTCGCACAAGCTCCAGGAAGACCTTCTCGGCGCGATCAAACAGCCCGGCCCGAAGATAATCCTTGCCGAGCTCGAGCAGCGCCTGGCTGCGTTGCTCCTGCTCCAGCGTCGGGCGCGCGATCAGATTCTGATGAATGCGGATGGCGCGATCCACTTCGCCACGGCGGCGAAACAGATTGCCCAGCGCCAGGTGGGTGTCGACGGTGTCGCTGTCGACCTCGAGGATCTTGACGAAGACCTCGATCGCCTTGTCGGGCTGCTCGTTGAGGAGGAAGTTCAGGCCGCGGAAGTATTCCTGCCGCACGGCGCCGGATGCGCGCACGCGGACACCGCGCGCTTCACGGCGAGCCAGCCACCAACCGGACGCCGCCGCGACGGGCAGCAGAAACCACACCAGTTCCTGCATCGCTAGCGGTCATCACGCAGCGGCAAGGTTCGCAGGTTCGTCAATTCTCGCTCCCTGTCCGCTGTCGACCGCCGCAGGCTGGAGATCTCCCGCTTGAGCCGAAACACCTTGCCGGCGTGCACGATCATCCCGAGTAGGGCTCCCAAGGCGAAGGCGAGGATGAGCGCAAGGGCGAGCGGCAGCTCCCCCCCGCCGAAGTAGTATTCGACCCGCACCGGGTTCGAGTTGATCACGGCGAACGCCAGCCCGACGACGAATATCGCCAACAAAAACACCAGCCTCAGGATTCGCATGCTCGCTCCCCACCCCGTGAGCCCGCTTGGAGACCAACCGCCCTCACGGGGCCGTCACGACGCTAAGGTACCGGGCGTGCCACCCCCTGACAAGGGTGCGCAGGCATGCCTCGGGCGCGCCACCGGCTACCCGTAAAGAACTGTACGGGCTCTAAGACTCGCGGCCGGAACCGGCCTAGGACAGGGACTGCGGGCTGGCAGCGGGCTGCGGTGCCGCGGCAGTGTCGTTGACGCGTTCGCGCAGCTCCTTGCCGGGCTTGAAGTGCGGCACGTACTTGCCCGGCAACGCAACCGCCGCACCGGTCTTGGGATTGCGCCCCATGCGCGGAGGCCGGTAATGCAGGGAAAAACTGCCGAAGCCGCGGATCTCGATCCGTTCCCCGTTGGCAAGGGAATGGCTCATCTGCTCGATCAGGCTCTTGACCGCCAACTCGACATCCTTCTGAGCCAGGTGACTCTGGTTGTGGGCCAGCAGCTCTATGAGTTCGGATTTGGTCATTGTCGTTTTCCCGGATCGCGCGGGGGCCCGTGCGGCCCCCGCGTCCTGACTCGCCAACAGCGCCTGCTCAGTCGTTCTTGTTGTCCAGCTGCTCCTTGAAGATGTCGCCCAGCGTCGCGCCGGTGCTGCTCGGCGTCTTGTAGTCCTGGACCGCCGCCGCCTCCTCCTCCGAGTCCTTGGCCTTGATCGAAAGCGTGATGGTGCGGCTCTTGCGATCGACACCGATGAACTTGGCCTCGACCTCCTCGCCCTGCTTGAGGTGAGCGCGCGCATCCTCGACCCGGTCGCGAGCGATCTCCGAGGCCCGCAGGTACCCCTCCACGCCCTCGGCCAGGGTCACCGTCGCGCCCTTGGCGTCGAGTTCGGCGATGGTGCCCCGCACCACGCTACCCTTGGGATGCTCGGCCACGAAGCTGGAGAACGGATCCTGCTCCAGCTGCTTGATGCCGAGCGAGATCCGTTCGCGCTCGGCGTCGATCGCGAGTACCACCGTTTCCAACTCGTCGCCCTTGCGGAAGCGGCGCACGGCTTCCTCGCCGGCCTCGTGCCAGGCGATGTCGGAAAGGTGGACCAGGCCGTCGATGCCGCCATCCAGGCCGACGAAGATCCCGAAGTCGGTGATCGACTTGATGGTGCCGGAGACCTTGTCGCCCTTGTTGTGCAGGGCCGCGAATTCCTCCCACGGGTTGGCCGTGCACTGCTTGATGCCGAGCGACACCCGGCGGCGGTCGGAGTCGATGTCGAGCACCATCACCTCGACCTCGTCGCCGACCTGGACGATCTTGGAGGGATGGATGTTCTTGTTGGTCCAGTCCATCTCGGAGACGTGGACCAAGCCCTCGACACCTTCCTCGATCTCGACGAAGCAGCCGTAGTCGGCCAAATTGGTGACCTTGCCGAACAGCCGGGTGCTCACCGGATAGCGCCTGCCGAGCTCGACCCACGGATCCTCGCCCAACTGCTTCAGCCCGAGCGAGACGCGGTTGCGCTCGCGGTCGAACTTGAGCACCTTGACCTCGATCTCCTCGCCGATGGTCACGACCTCGGACGGGTTCTTGACCCGCTTCCAGGCCATGTCGGTGATGTGCAGCAGCCCGTCGATGCCGCCCAGGTCGACGAAGGCGCCGTAGTCGGTGAGATTCTTGACCACACCCTGCAGCACCTGGCCTTCCTGGAGGCTCTTCAGCAACTCCTCGCGCTCGGCGCTGTACTCCTCCTCGACCACTGCCCGACGCGAGACCACCACGTTGTTGCGGCGCCGATCGAGCTTGATGACCTTGAACTCCAGATCCTTGCCTTCGAGATAGGTCGCGTCGCGCACCGGGCGCACATCGACCAGGGAGCCGGGCAGAAACGCCCGGATGTCGCCGACATCGACCGTGAACCCGCCCTTGACCTTGCCGTTGATCTGTCCCGCGACCGGTTCGCCCTTCTCGAACGCGGCCTCCAGCTTCATCCAGGTCTTGGCCCGCTTGGCCTTCTCGCGCGACAGCCGGGTCTCGCCGAATCCATCTTCGACCGTATCCAGCGCGACCTCGACCTCGTCCCCGGGCTGAACGGTGACCTCACCGTGCTCGTCGAGAAACTGGGAGGCCGGAATCACGCCTTCGGACTTCAGGCCGGCCGACACGATCACCACATCGGGACGAACCTCCACCACGGTCGCGCTGAGGATGCTCCCCGGACGCATCTGGGTGTTGGCAATACTCTGTTCAAACAGCTCAGCAAAGCTCTCGGTCATGACAAATTGATCCTCGGCCCGGCCCAAGGCTCGGCAGGGCCCCCATTAAGCCCACTCCGCGGGCATACCCGCTAGCAAGTTGGTCAACGAAAAACCCCGGCACCGCCGAAAGCGGCCCGGGCCCAGTTACACTCCTGCAAACCGCTCCTGCACCAGCCGCCGCACCGCCTCGCCTACCTCCTCGATGGACAACTCCGTGGTGTCCAGCTCGATGGCATCGATGGCGGGATGAAGGGGAGCGACGGAGCGGCTTGAATCCCTAGAATCGCGCTCGGCGATGTCCTTCAAAACGTCGGTCAGACTAGCATCGTTTCCTTTTTCTATCAACTGCTTATGACGCCTTCGGGCCCGCTCCTCGAGGCTCGCGGTGAGGAATACCTTGACCAGCGCGTCGGGGAACACCACCGTCCCCATATCCCGACCCTCGGCCACCAGGCCCGGCGGTTCGCGGAAGGCGCGCTGGCGATCCAGCAGCGCCGCCCGCACCCCGGCGATCACCGCCACCCGCGACGCCGCCTCCCCGCAGGCCTCGCTGCGCATGGCGCGGGCGATGTCCTCGCCCTCGAGCAGCACCCGGTCGTTGGCCGGATCCTCCGCGAGCTCGAACTGCACGTCCAGGTGAGCCGCCAGGGTGCGCAGGCCTTCCTCGTCCTCGGTCGCGATACCGTGGTTGCGCGCCGCCAGCGCGAGCACGCGGTACAGCGCCCCGCTGTCGAGATAGCGCCACCCCAGGCGGCGGGCGACCAGCCGGCTGACGGTGCCCTTGCCGACACCGCCCGGGCCGTCGATGGCCAGCACCGGAATGTGTTTCTTGTCCGCGCAGAACATGCAGCGCCTCCTGACCGATGCGCACGCCGGGACCCGGCGCCGTGGGGCGCCCTCCTGGCGTGCCCTTCTAGTGCTCGCGCGTGGCCCCGAACTGGATCCCGGGCCAACGCTCCTGCGCCAGCTCGAGATTGACCCGCGAGGGGGCTATGTAGACCAGCTCCTCGGCACCATCCATGGCCAGGTGCTCGAAGTTCCGGTCGCGAAACCGGATCAGTTCCTTGGGGTCGCGGCTGTCGATCCAGCGGGCGCTATAGACGCCCAACTGCTCGAACCGGCAATCCACCCCGTACTCGTGCTTCAACCGGTAGGCCGCGACGTCGAACTGCAGCACGCCGACGGCGCCGACGATCTGGTCGTTGTTCTTCAGCGGCCGGAACACCTGGGTCGCACCCTCCTCGCTGAGCTGGGTGAGTCCCTTCTGCAAGGCCTTGGCGCGCAGCGGGTTGTTCAGGACGACGCGCTTGAACAGCTCCGGCGCGAACGACGGCACGCCGGAAAAACGCAGGTCCTCGCCCTGGGTGAAGGTATCGCCGATGCGGATGGTGCCGTGGTTGCGGATGCCGACGATATCACCCGGGTAGGCGACCTCCACCCCGTCGCGGTCGTCGGCCATGAAGGTGATGGCGTTGTTCACCTGGATCTCCCGACCCGCGCGCACCTGGAAGAGCTTCATGCCCTTGGTGAAACGCCCGGACACCACCCGCAGGAAGGCGATCCGGTCGCGGTGCGCAGGATCCATATTCGCCTGGATCTTGAAGACAAAACCGCTGAACTTGTCGTCTTCCGGGGCGATCATGCGGCTATCCGACTGCCGACCCCGGGGCGGCGGCGCATACTCGATGAAGGTGTCCAGCAGCTCCCGGACACCGAAGTTGTTGATCGCCGAGCCGAAGAACACCGGCGTCAGGCGCCCCTCCCGGTACGCTACGGGGTCAAAATCGTGACTGGCGCCGCGCAAGAGCTCGATCTCGGCGCGCAGCTCCGCCGCCTGCTCGCCCAGCAGCGCCGATACGGCCTCGCTGTGCAGCCCCTCCACCCGGTCGCTTTCCCGCTGACGGCTCGAGTCGCCCGGCCGGTAGAGGTACAGGGCGTCCTCCTCGATGTGGTACACGCCGCGCAGCCGCTTGCCCATGCCCACCGGCCAGGTCACCGGCGCACACCGGATCCCGAGCACCGACTCGACCTCGTCGAGCAGCTCGAGCGCCTCCCGGCCCTCGCGATCCAGTTTGTTGATGAAGGTGATGATCGGCGTGTTGCGCAGCCGGCACACCTCCATCAGCTTGACCGTGCGCTCCTCCACGCCCTTGGCGGCATCGATCACCATGAGCGCCGAATCGACCGCGGTGAGCGTGCGATAGGTGTCCTCCGAGAAATCTGCGTGCCCCGGGGTGTCGAGCAGGTTCATCACCCGGCCACGGTAGCCGAACTGCATCACCGAGGTCGTCACCGATATGCCGCGCTGCTTCTCGAGCTCCATCCAGTCGGAGGTGGCATGGCGCGCGGCCTTGCGGCCCTTGACGGTGCCGGCGAGCTGGATCGCGCCACCGTACAGCAGCAGCTTCTCGGTGAGGGTCGTCTTGCCCGCGTCGGGGTGGGAAATGATCGCGAAGGTGCGCCGGCGGCTCACCTCCTGGGCGTTTACTGGCATCGGGCCGGATCGTCGATGGAAAAGCGGCGCAGTATATCAGATTCGCCGGCGTGCCAATCCGCACCGAACGGCCGCCCTACAGCGTCAGCGCCATGATCAGGGCGTCCTCGCGGCCGCGCGCCGCCGGGTAGTAGCTCCGCCTGACGCCTATCTCGTTGAATCCAAACGCGCTGTAGAGCTTGATCGCGGCCCGGTTCGTGGGCCTGACCTCGAGGAAGGCGGTCTCGGTGCCGAGTTGCCGGGCGCGCTCGAGCAGCTGCTCCAGCACCATCCGGCCGATGCCACGACCCTGGCACAGGGGGCGCACGCAGAGATTGAGGATGTGGCATTCGCCCGCGACCACGGATACCACCGTGTAGGCGTCGATGACGCCGCAGCGCTCAAAGACCGTGCATCGGTAGCCGACCCGCAGGCAGTCGCGAAAGATGCCGTGGGTCCAGGGAAAGGCGTAGGCGGCGCGCTCGATGGCCACCACGGCCGCGAGATCGGCCTCGGCCATGGGGCGGCTGGCGAGCTCGTAGAAGCGGATGACCGCGCTCATCGCGACGACCCTTCAGCGCCCTCCAGCAAGCTGCGGACGAGACAAAGATCGGCCCAGGTCTTGCGCTTGTCCTGGGGCGAGCGCAGCAGGTAGGCCGGGTGATAGGTCGCCAGCACCGGCGGCTGCCCCGTGCCGGGCAGCGCGTGCACCTGGCCACGGAGCCGGCCCAGCGGCAGGGTGGTATCCAGCAGGTGCTGCGCGGCGATGCGCCCAAGGGCAAGCACGACGGCCGGCGCGATCAGCTGAATCTGACGCTCGAGGTAGCCGCGGCAGCGCAGCACCTCCTCGGCCTGCGGATCGCGATTGTTCGGCGGCCGGCACTTGAGGACGTTGGCGATGAACACCTGGCCGCGCTCCAGGCCGATGGCGCGCAGCATCTGGTTGAGCAGCCTTCCGGCGCGGCCCACGAAGGGCTCCCCCTGGCGATCCTCGTCCGCCCCGGGGGCCTCGCCGATCACCATCAGACGTGCCCCGGTGTCGCCCACCCCGAACACCGTCTGCGTACGGGTTCGGTGCAGCTCGCAGCCGGTGCAGGCGGCTACAGTGGCCCGTAACGCCCTCCAGTCCATCTCCGCGACCGGCACCTCATCGCGGCGCTCGGCTTGCGCCGGGTCTTGCAAGCCAGCCGTCGCGCCGGCGTCCCTGCGCACCCAGACGTCGATACCCATCGCCCGCAGGGTCTGCAACCTGGAATCCGCGCCGTTCACGATGCCGCCATATAGTGCATGCACGGTGAGTTTGGTCCGCCCCGCCTCCGCCTGTCAAAGCCGCCGGCAGTCCGGGCACGCGGCCATGATGCGGCTAGACGTCGCCGAGCTGCGGGTTCGCCTTGACCTCGCCGTGGGTTATGCGATTCATCGCATGGACGTAGGACTTGGCCGAGGCGATAACGATGTCGGTGTCCGCCCCCTGCCCGTTGACCACCCGGCCGTTGCGGCTGAGGCGCACGGTCACCTCGCCCTGGGAGTCGGTGCCGCTGGTGATGGCGTTGACCGAATACAGCAACAGCTCAGCGCCGCTCGCCACGATGGACTCGATTGCCCGAAAGGATGCGTCCACGGGCCCGCTGCCGGTGGCCGTTCCGCGTTGCTCCTCGCCATCGACGAGCAACGCCACCTCGGCATGCGGGGTCTCGCCCGTCTCGCTGCACACTCGCAGGTAGAGCAGCTTGAAGCGCTCCTGCTCGGCGTCCATGCTGGTCTCCGAGGCCAGCGCATGGAGGTCCTCGTCGTAGATCTCCTGCTTCTTGTCGGCCAGGTCCTTGAACCGAGCGAAGGCGGCGTTGAGATCTTCCTCGCTCTGGAATTCGATTCCGAGCTCGGCCAGCCGAGTGCGAAACGCGTTGCGCCCGGAGTGCTTGCCGAGCACCATCCGGTTGGTTGTCCAGCCTACGTCCTGGGCGCGCATGATCTCGTAGGTCTCGCGCTTCTTCAGCACCCCGTCCTGGTGGATTCCGGACTCGTGCGCAAAGGCATTCGCTCCCACGATTGCCTTGTTGGGCTGCACCGGGAATCCGGTGATCCCGGCGACCAGCCTGGAACAGGGCACGATCTGCGAAATGTCGAGATCGACGTCGCAGGGGAAGATGTCGCGGCGGGTGCGCACCGCCATCACCACCTCCTCCAGCGCCGCGTTGCCCGCCCGCTCGCCCAGCCCATTGATGGTGCACTCGACCTGACGCGCGCCGGTCAGGACCGCGGCGAGCGAGTTGGCGACCGCCAGGCCGAGATCGTTGTGACAGTGCACCGACCAGATGGCCTGATCCGAATTGGGGACCCGCTGCATGAGCTCGGCGATCAGGCCACCGAACTGGTGCGGAAGGTTGTAACCCACGGTGTCCGGGATGTTCACCGTGCGGGCGCCCGCTGCGATCACCGCCTCGAGGATCCGGCAGAGGAAATCCGGCTCGGAGCGTCCCGCGTCCTCGGGAGAGAACTCCACGT
>JBFKOE010000033.1:0-13412 GCA_041629015.1 Gammaproteobacteria bacterium | reverse complement strand
GCGGTTGAGGCTGGGGTCGTCGATGCTGATGCCGCGCTCGGCCGCGAGCTGCAGCTGGATGCGATCGAGGATCTCGCGCTCGAGGATCTGGCGGCGCAGGACATCGTCGGGCGGCAGGCTGGTGTTCTGGGCGGCGAGCTGCCTGCGAATGCGCTGCACCCGCTGCTCGAGTTCGCTGGCGACGATGACATCGTCGTTGACCACCGCCACGATGTGATCGAGCGGCGTGACCGCGGCCGCGGCCGCGGTCGCTCCCGCCGCGATCATGGTGGCGAAAAACAGGCAGGCCGCCACGGCGGCGTGGTCGCGGCTCGGCGTCGCTGTGCTCATTGAAGGAGTGGCGCTCAGGGTTCCTGCGGGTAGCCAAGGATACCACGCTCCAGCACCCCCTCGACGCCGCCGCCGAACTTGCCCAGCCCCTTGAGCACGAACTGCACCATCAGGCGCTCGTTGGTCTGGCCGTCGGCGTCGTTGATGAAGCGACGCCCCACCACGCGCACGGCCCAGCAGCAGCTCTCGTACTCCAGACCCAGGAAGCTCTCCAGGTCGCGCTCGTCGCGCAGCGAGTAGTTCCAGCGCGCCACGGCGTGCCAGCGCTCGCCGAACGGCCAGCGCAGCGACAGGTCGGATTGCTCCAGGACGTCGCGCTGGAAGCGGTAGGCGATGTTGAGAATGTGCTGCCCGTCGGGCCGGTACTGCAGGTGCAGGCTGTTGCGGCTGCCGCGATCGCTGACCGGATCCCAGTGGCTGGTCAGGCGGGCGCTCCAGGCGCGTGACAGCTGGGCGGCGAGCTCGGCGATCACCTCCGAACGCGTCGCCGTGGCGACCGGCTCGCCCGGCAGGGTGACCTCGCGGTCGCGAAAGTACTGGATCTGGCCGACGCTGGCGCGCAGCCGCTCGCCGCCGCTGGCCTGATCCAGTATGCGGCTGGTCAGCGCCAGCGTCAGTTGCTGGGCGTCGCCCACGCGGTCCGCGCCGGCAAAGCGGTTGGTGCGGAACAGGCTGGAGAAGCTGATATCCGGCTCGGTGGTGTCGAACACCGGCAGCTCGTCCTGCGCGCGCAGCGGCACCTTGAGATAGAACAGCCGCGGCTCCAGCGTCTGGATGTAGCCGCGCTCCCCGCCGCCCAGGCTGCGCTCGAAAAACAGCCCGGTGTCGATGCTGAAGGTGTATAGGTCGCGGCTGGGCTCGGGCGCGGCGGGCGCGAAGACCTCGTCGAGGCGGTAGGCGGTGTGACGGGCCGCCAGCCGCGGGATCAGGAACCCCCACGGCGCGCGCAGCGGTAGGGCCACGGCGGGCTCGACGTCGAGACGCGATCCGCGCAGCTTGAGCGGGTGGTAGAAGTCGACCCATTCACCGGCGAGGCTGAACTCCATGCCCGCGGCGCGCAGCGGCGTACTCAGGCCCAGGGTGAGTTGGGGTAGGCGGCGGTAGGGCTCGTCGATCTCGGCGATCGCCAGGTCGATGGTCTGAAACGACTGCACCCGGCCGCGCAGCGACCAGATCGGGCCCCGGTAGGCGAGATCGGCGCGCTGCTCCAGGTGGGTGATGCTGGCCACGCTGAGCGTCTCGCCGAGATCCTCGAAATACTCCCGATCCGAGGCATATTCGATCGATGCGTCCGCGCTCCAGCCGGAGCGCCAGCGGGCGCGATGATCGTAGACCAGCAAGCCGCGTTCCTGGTCGTCGAAGTCGCGGTCCTCGGGAAGGTAATCGAGCTCCAGCTCGCCACTGGCGTTTGCAGTCAGGTAGCGGAACTCCGAGCCGAGCATGAAGCCGCGCTTCTCGAGCAGGCGGGGCGTCAGGGTGAGATCGTAGTTGGGCGCCAGGTTGAGGTAGTAGGGTAGCCGAAGCTCGGCGCCGCTCTCGCTCGAGCTGCCGATGCTGGGCAGCAGGAAGCCGGTCAGGCGCCGATCGCTGATCGGGAACTTGATGTAGGGCAGGTAGAGCACCGGTATACCCACGAGCTCGACCCGGGCGTGGCGCGCGGTTCCGAAGCCCTCGGCGCGATCGAGCTCGATCTCGCTGCCGCGCATCAGCCACGCTTCTTCGTCGGCGTTGCACGTGGTGTAGGTGAAATCGGTGAGCCGGGTGAAGTCGGGCCCCTCGAGCTCGAGCCGACGGGCGCCGCCGCGCACGTGCCGGTCGCCGAGCGCAAACTCGACGTCCTCGAGGACCCCGCCGTCCTGCTCCAGGTTCAGCTGCGCCGCGCGGGCGCTGATCGCGAGGGTGCCCGCGCGGTAGAGCAGGCCGGTGTCGGCGGAGATCTCGCCGCTCGAGCGCTGGTAGCGCAGGCTCTCGGCCTCGACGCTCTGGTCGGCGCGGCGCACGCGCACGTCGCCCCGCAGAAGCGCGGAGTCCTCGTTGCTCTCGATCTCGTCGGCGTCCAGCTCCGTCGGCTGCCCGGCGCGCTCGGCAGGCGAGACGGCCGCCGTGTCCGCGACGATCTCCCCGGCGAGGCGCAGCGGTTCGCACAGTCGCCAGGGATTGCGCGCATCATCTTCCGCCGCGACCGAGACGGCCGCCGGGGCCAGGGCCAGGACCGCGAGCACGGGCGCCAGGAGACGGGCGGCGGGCAGAGAGAGTAGGGGCACGCTGGGTCCGGGCATGATCCGCGAAGCGGGATAGGATACTGGTTTCCCAACATATTTCCGAGGCGCCGCGGTTGGCGCGCCGCGCCCGTATGGCTATGCTTGCCGCCGTCGCCGGTGCCGTGGGTGGAGCCGATGTCACAACGATTGCAGCAGCTGCAGCGCTGGCTCGCGCAGGGTGCGGGCCTAAGCGGCTTCGAGCTGACGCCGGCCTCGGAGGACGCCAGCTTTCGCCGCTACTTCCGGGTGCACCGGGATGCCGGCACGCTGATCGCCGTCGACGCGCCCCCCGCGCGCGAGGACAGCCGTCCCTTCCTGCGCGTCGCCGGGGCGCTGGGCGAGTGGGGACTCAACGCCCCGCGGGTTCTGGCTCACGACCTGGAGCAGGGTTTCATGCTGCTCAGCGACCTGGGCCAGACGCTGTACCTGGACGTGCTCGCCGAGAATACGGTGGAGCGTCTCTACGGCGACGCCATCGCCGCGATCGGCCTGATGCAGGCGCGCGGGCTGGATCGAACGGTCGGGTTGCCCGATTACGACGAGGCGCTGCTGCGCGCCGAGCTGGGGCTGTTCCGTGACTGGTACTTGGGGCGGCACCTCGGGCTGGAGCTGGACGCTGCGGAGGGCGCGGCGCTGGAGCGGCTGTTCGCGCTGCTGGTGGCGAGCGCGCTGGAGCAGCCGCAAGTGTTCGTGCACCGCGACTATCACTCTCGCAATCTGCTGGTTACCGAGCGCAACAACCCCGGGATACTCGATTTCCAGGACGCGGTTTATGGCCCGCTGACCTATGATCCGGTCTCCCTGCTGCGCGACTGCTACGTCGCCTGGCCGCGCGAGCGGGTCGAGGGCTGGGCGCTGGGCTTTCTCGATCTCGCGCGCAAGGCCGGCGTCCCGGTTGCATGCGATGAGGCGCGGTTCATGCGCTGGTTCGACCTCATGGGCGTGCAGCGTCACCTCAAGGCGACCGGGATCTTTGCCCGTCTGAACCACCGCGACGGCAAGCCGGGTTACCTGGGCGACATCCCGCGCACCCTGGGCTACGTGCGCGAGGTGTGCGGGCGCTACGCTGAGCTGGCGGAATTCGGCGACCTGCTCGACGCCCGCCGGGCCTGGCCGCGCGCCTGAACGCGGCGCCTTGCGCCGCCCGGGCGCCAGCCGGTACCTTGCGGGCTATGAAGGCGATGATCCTTGCCGCCGGTCGCGGCGAGCGCATGCGCCCGCTGACCGATGACGTGCCCAAGCCCCTGCTGCGCGCGGGCGGACGGCGTCTGATCGAGTACCACCTCGAGGCGCTGCGCGCGGCCGGCGTCAGCCGGGTCGTGATCAACCATGCCCACCTGGGAGAGGAGATCGAGCGCGCGCTGGGAACGGGCGCGGCCTACGGGCTCGAGATCGTCTACTCGGCCGAGCCCGAGGCGCTCGAGACCGGCGGCGGCATCCGCCAGGCGCTGGCGCAGCTTGGGCCCGATCCCTTCCTGGTGGTGAACGGTGATGTCTGGACCGACTACCCCTTCACCCGCTTGCCCGCCGAACCCGCGGGTCTGGCGCACCTGGTGCTGGTTCCAAGCCCGGCCCACCACCCGCAAGGCGATTTCACCTTGATCGAGGATCGGGTCGGGATCGAGGGCGAGGCGCGCCTGACATTCTCGGGCATCGCGCTCTACCGGCCCGAGCTGCTCGGCGGCTTGGCTCCGGGGCGGTTTCCGCTGGGGCCGGTGTTGCGCAAGGCGGCGCAGGCTGGCGAGGTCAGTGGTGAGCGCTACGACGGGGCGTGGTTCGACATCGGCACGCCGCAGAGGCTGGCGGCCCTGGAGGCCTACCTGAGCTCCGGGCGTGCGCCTGCGGCGCGGGGGACGGGCTGAATGGGACAGGAGATCGCCTCGGCGCACTTCAGCGAGGGCGATTTCGAGCATTTCGCCGAGCGCCTGCGCGAGGAGACGCACCTCCTCGATGAGGCCTTCGCGAACGAGACGCTGAGCCCGCACGACGGCATCGGCGGCTTCGAGCTCGAGGCCTGGCTGGTGGACGGCGAGCTGCGCCCGGCCCCGCGCAACGCCGATCTGCTGGCGCGGGTGGACGCCGAGCGGGCCGTGCACGAGCTGGCACGCTTCAACGTCGAGCTGAACGGCAGCCCGCGCGCCCTGGCCGGCACCGGGCTGAGCGCCATGGCCGCCGACCTGCAGCGCACCTGGGCGCAGTGCGACGAGGAGGCCCGCGGCCTGGGCATGCGCATGGCCATGGTAGGGATCCTGCCGAGCGCGCGGGAAACCGAGTTCTCGCTCGCCAACATGTCTCCGCTCAAGCGCTACGAAGCGCTCAACGAGCAGGTCTTGCGGCTGCGCGGCGGACGCCCCCTGCAGCTCGACATCCAGGGCCGCGACAGCCTGCGCATCGAGCATGCCAACCTGATGCTCGAATCGGCTACTACCTCGTTTCAGATTCACCTCCAGGTCTCGCCGCGCAGCGCAGCGCGTTTCTACAACGCCGCGAAGATCGCCTCCGCGCCGCTGGTGGCCATCGCGGCGAACTCGCCCTACCTGTTCGGCCTCGACCTCTGGGACGAGACGCGCATACCGCTGTTCGAGCAGGCGGTCTCGGTGGAGGGTCCGGGCAGCCCGCCGCGGGTGAGCTTTGGGACCCACTACCTGGAGCGCTCGCTGGCCGAGAGTTTCCACCGCAACCGCGACGACTACCCGGTGCTGTTGCCGGAGATCATCGAGGCGGCACCGGCCGAGTTCGCGCACCTGCGCCTGCACAACGGCACCATCTGGCGCTGGAACCGGCCGCTGATCGGCTTCGAGGCCGACGGCACGCCCCATCTGCGCATCGAGCACCGCGTGGTTCCGGCGGGGCCGACCGTGCTCGACTGCATCGCTAATGCCGCGCTGTACTTCGGGCTGGTGAAGGCGTTGGGCTCCCGGGAGCCGCCGCCCGAGCGCCTGCTGGATCACGCCACCGCGAGCAGGAATTTCTACGTCGCCGCGCGTCACGGCCTGGCCGCGCGGATCCGCTGGCTGAACGGGCGCGAGGTCGAGGTGGGGGCGTTGCTTGAGGGTGAGCTCATGGCGCTGGCCGCCGAAGGCCTCGCGCGGCTGGACGTCGCCGCAGATGACGCGCGAACCTATCTCGGGATCATCGCCGGGCGCCTGGCCACCGGGCTGACCGGTGCTGCTTGGCAGCGGCGCTACGTGCAGCGCCACGGCGCCGGCATGCAGAACCTGGCCGCGGCCTACCTGGAGCGGCAGGCGAGCGGCTCACCCGTGCACGAGTGGGACTTGTAGGCCGATGTGGACGGTGATGGATTCCCTGCCCGCCGAGTTCCTGGAGGTGCCGGCGCGCCGGATGGCGGAGCTGTTCCCCGCCCCGACGCTGATCCACCTGCAGGGCCGGCGAGATCCCGCGCTGTTCGTCTCGCTGCTGCTGCACGGCAACGAGGAGGCGGGCCTGCTCGCAGTGCAGCAGGTGCTGCGCCGCTACTTCGACGACGGCCGGCTGCTCGAGCTGCCGCGGGCGCTGACGCTGTTCGTGGGCAACGTTGCCGCGGCCGCGCAAGGCGTGCGGAGGCTCGACGGGCAGCCCGATTTCAATCGCATCTGGCCGGGGCATGACGGCGCCGACAGTCCCGAGGCCGGAATGATGAGCGAGGTCACCGCGACCATGCAGGCGCGCGGGGTGTTCGCCAGCATCGACGTCCACAACAACACCGGCCTCAATCCCTACTATGCCTGCGTCAACAGCCTGGGTGAGCGGTTCCTGCACCTCGCCGGCCTGTTCGGGCGCACCGTTGTCTACTTCATCCGCCCGACCGGCGTGCAGTCGGCAGCCTTTGCGCGCTTCTGCCCCGCGGTGACGCTGGAGTGCGGCAAGGTCGGCGACCGCGCCGGAGTCGAGCATGCAGCCCGCTTCGTCGATGCCTGCCTGCACATGGCCGAGTTCCCCGGGCGTCCCGTCGCGCCGGGCGACATCGATCTCTTCCACACCGTAGCCACCATTCGAGTGCCGGCACAGGTGCGCTTCAGCTTCGGTGGCGATCCGGTCGACCTGCGTCTCGCGCCGGACCTCGACCACCTGAACTTCCGCGAGCTGCCGCCCGGTACGCCGCTCGGCTGGGTGCATGCGGGAGGGGTTGCCCCGCTGGACGTGCGCGACGAGCAGGGACGGGCGGTAACCGAGCACTATTTTGAGGTGGCCGATACTGAGCTGCGCACCCGCGTGGCGGTCATGCCCTCGATGTTCACGCGCGACGAGCGCGTCATCCGTCAGGATTGCCTGGGCTACCTGATGGAGCGTTATCCGCTGGAGTCGATCCGGCGCTAGCGGCCGGGAGGGGAGCCCGCTCAGGCGCCGAGCAGGAACAGGCCCATCTTGGTGCCCGCGATCTCCACGGTGTCACCGTCGTGCAACAGGTGGGCCTGCTGGCCGATGGCCTCGCCATTGACCTTCGGGAACTGGTTGTCCTTGCCTTCTACGTGCACCAGGTAGTAGCCCTGCTGCCGGCGGCTGATCGCCGCCACCTGCACGCCCGGCTTGCCGAGCGTGGTCAGCGCCTTGGTGAGCTCGAGCTCGCGTCCGGCGTTCGGCCCGTTAAGCACCTGCAGGCGCGCCAGCGGCAGGTTGGAGGACGGTGAGGCCGAGGAGGCCGGGGCATCGCCACCGGGGGCGGCGGCCGCGACCGCCTTCTCGGCAGCCTGCGCGACGGCCGCATCTTCCTTGGTCTTGGGCTTGCTCTGCAGCGAGTCGCCCGGGGCAGAGGGACGGATGATGATCGTCTGCTCGAAATCCGTCGACTTCTTGGCCTGCTCGTTGATGAACTTCAGCTCGTGCTTGCCGACCCCGATCACGTCGCCGTGCTTGAGGGCGTATTTCTTGATCGGCTTGCGGTTGACGAAAGTACCGTTGGTGCTGTCGAGATCCTCCAGGAAGGAGTCATCGAGAATGGTGAGCACCAGGGCGTGATGACCGCTCACCGCGAGGTTGTCGATCTGGATGTCGTTGTCCGCCAGACGACCGATGGTCATGCGCTCCTTGCTCAGGGGGAACTCACCGAGGATCTTGCCCTGGATGCTCAGCACCAACTTGCCCATTTGTCTGTCCCGTCCCCAGGCCTTTATTCAAACCACGACACGATCCGATTCAGCCAGCGCCGCAGTGCTGATTGACTCAGCTGGGGGCGGACCAGTATTACGGAAATGTTGTCGCGGCCCCCAGCGTCGTTCGCCAATCGGATCAATTCTTCGCCTATTTTATCAAGATTACCACCAAACTTCCTGAGTGTAGACACTATTTTTTCATCCTCCACCATGTCGTTGAGGCCGTCCGAGCAGAGCAGGTAGACGTCATGAGGCAGGATGATCTCCTCCTGGAGGTCGACCTGGGCGCTCTCCTCGGTGCCCAGGGCTCGGGTGATGACATTCTTGTTGAGCGACTGGCGCGCCTCCTCGGCGCTGTAGAAGCCGCGGTCGACGAGTTCCTGGAGCAGGGTGTGATCCGAGGTGAGCTGCTCGAGCTCGCCGTTGCGGAAGCGGTAGAGGCGCGAGTCGCCGACGCTGGCGATGGTGACCCGGTCGCCGTAGAAGAGCGCGGTGACCAGCGTCGTTCCCATGCCCTGGCACTGTGGCCGGTTCTGCGCCGCTTCGAAGATCTCGCGGTTGACCTGCTGGATCGCCTCGTGGATCAGCAGTGTGCCCTGCGTGAAACCGGTCTTCTCGTCCACCGAGCCGGTGTCGATATCGGCGATGCGGCTGCGCAGACTCGCGGTGATGCCGGTCACCGCCATGTCGCTGGCCACCTCGCCCGCGTTGTGCCCGCCCATGCCGTCGGCCAGCACCACCAGGCCGATCTCGGCGGCGCTGCCGATGCAGTCCTCGTTGTGATCGCGCACGGCGCCGCCGTCGCTGAAGCCGGAGATTTCGAGTGTCAGGCTCTTATCCATTGTGCTTGTTCCCGATCACCGCGCCTCTCTCTATAACCTGGGTCATGGTCTTCACTGCGCGCTGGCCGCCCGCTGCCGGTTGCCGCGCGTGATCACCCGTCGCGCGCAGGCACGCAGGTCGCGCGCCATCTCGGCGCCGGTCTGGTAGCGGTCGCGGGGCCGCTTGGCCAGCGCGCGATCCAGTATGCTGTCGATACAGGGATCCAGGCTGGTGTTGTGTGATACGGCTGGCAGGTGCTGCTCGTTGCTGATCTTGAACATCAAGCTCGCCATCGAGTCTCCCTGGAACGGCAGCTGCCCGGTGACGAGCTGGTAGAACATCACACCCAGCGAGAACAGGTCCGAGCGCCCGTCGATGCGCTGGCCGGCCAGCTGCTCCGGAGACATGTAGGCGGGCGTGCCGAGTACGGTCCCGGTGCGCGTCTTGCTCGAATCGGTGATGCGGGCGATGCCGAAGTCGGTGATCTTCACGTCGCCGCTCTTGGGCTCGAAGAGGATGTTACCCGGCTTGATGTCGCGGTGAACGACGCTCTGGGTGTGCGCGAATTCCAGCGCCTCGGCGGACTTGATCACGATGTGAAAGGCCGCCGGCAGCGGCAGCAGCTTGCCCGGTTTGGTGTAGCGGGTCAGGTCGTGCCCGACCAGGTACTCCATGGCGATGTAGGCGAGATCCTGCTCCTCGCCGGCGTCGTAGATGGTGACGATGTTGGGATGGTTGAGCCGACCCGCGGTCTCGGCCTCGCGGAAGAAGCGCTTGATCACCTCCTGCAGCTCGTCTTCCTCGAATTCCTGGGCGAGCGCCAGGGTCTTTATCGCTACCACCCGGTTGATCTTCGGGTCGCGCCCCTGGTAGATCACGCCCATGGCCCCGCGGCCGAGGACCCGCTCCACCTGGTAGCGTCCGAGCATGGGTTTCTGGACGCCGTCGACGTCGAGCACCATCGCGGAGTCGCCCTGGCTGGGTCCGGTGCGGCTGAACAGTCCGCCGGTCTCGTCCATCTGCTGGGCGCGCTGGACACGCCGCTCGATATCCCGGAAATCGGGCTTGTGCTCGGCCATGTACGAGTAGACGGTGCCGGCCTTGTTGTACTGGCGCTTGCGCTCGTAATCGAGCGCCAGGTTGTATAGCAGATCGAGCATACCGTCATCGACCGGACACTTGCGGAACTTCTCGAACGCCATGTCGAGCTGGCCCTGACCCTGGAAGGCGAGACCGAGCATGCGGTTGTTCTCGGCGGACTCGGCGTCGCTCGCGCCGCGCACGCCCGCCGTGCTCAGCACGCGACGGCCGACCAGAACCATGTGGCCGAGCACGAGCAAAGCCGCCGGCGTCATGAGCTGCAACCATACGCCCTGATTCATCATCAGAATGAAATGGCTGTCGATCAGCACATTCAAAAGCACCAGGCTGACCATGGCGCCGATGCCCGCCCGCAACCGTGGCAGGACGGAGACGAGATAGAGCAGGATCAGAAGAAAGCTGCCCCATTCGATCGGTCTGGCGAGCGCGGGGACGACGATCGCGTGTTCATTGAGAATGCTGGCGATGCTGTTGGCTGCCATGAAGACCGGCGGCAGGGCAGCGGAGGTTGGCGTGGCGAGGGCGTCGCCCAGGCCGCCGAGCGTGGTGCCGACCAGCACCAGCTTGTCGCGAAACTTCTCGGCGGGCACTACGCCGGCGAGCACGTCGTTGAAGGACTCGACCGCGAAGGGTGGCTTGCCGCCGCGCTCTCCGTAGAAGAACGTGCGCATCCGCAGGCCCGCGTCCGTCGCTATGCGCCGGTCGCCGAGCCCGATGCCCTCGCCCAGCGACACGCGGATCTGGTCCGCGCTCAGCCGCAGGTGATGCGCAGCGAGTCGCAGCGCGAGCGAGGGATACAGGCGACCCTGGTAATGCACGAGCAGCGGTTCGCTCCGCACCTGCCCGTCGGGGTCGCGGTCGACGTTGATGTGCCCCAAGCTGAGCGCAAACTCACCGAACTCGGGAATCGGAGCGCGCAGCGAGAGCGCGGCCGCGGGCAGCGCGGCGCCCTCGGTTTGCGGTGCTTGCGCGTCGAGCGTGCCGATCGCGCTGCGGGTGACGAAATCGGGCGGCTCCGCAGCGGCGACATTGCCTGAATCCCCGAGCTGGAACGACATCGGCAGGACTACGTTTCCGGCACGCTGCAGCTGCGCGGACAGCAGGCTGTCCATGTTCAAAGTCCGTTCGGCCTCGCGCAGCAGCTCGCTGATCTCGCGGATCTCACGCGGCAGCCGGCGCCGCAGGTTGGAGCGCGAATAGAAGCGATCCAGCCGGTCCATTTCCAGCGCGAGCACGCTGTCGTTTACCGCGGCGCTGCGCTGACGAATCTCGCGCCAGTGCTCGTCGAGCTGCTTGATCTCCTGCGGTGCCTGGCGGGCGAGGCTGGACTGGTCGAAAAACCGCACCAGCTCGTTCACGTAGTGAAGGCCGCGATCGACCTGCGGCTCGGACAGCAGCACGTTGTAGCCGATGACCCGGGCGCCGCCTTGCTGCAGGATCTCGATCATTCGGCCATGGATGTCACGGGACCACGGCCAGCTGCCGAGCTTCTGCAGGCTGGGTTCGTCGATTGCGATGACGGCGAGTTGATCGCCGGCGCTGCGCGAAGCCAGCCGCATGCCCAGATCGTAGGCGCCGAATTCCAGCGAGCGGATGGCGGCGGTCTGCGCGAAAAGGAGCAACAGCGCGCCCGTCGCCAGGGCGAGAAAGGAGTCGGTGGCCCAGAACCGTTTCACGTCGTCAGCTGTCTCGGCTTGGCTACGGTTGGCCGAGTGCGCATCCCGCGGCACATCGAAGCTGAGTCTGCATCGACCCCTCGCGCTGCCGCCCGCTTCCCCTTGCGGGCCTATCGACGGGTCAAATGCCCATATAAATCAACGGCAAAAGTATATGGGAAAACGACCTGGGGTTGCGAGCGACATTAGCCACTGCCCGGCGCGGGGTCGTGGGCTTCGATCACGCGTTCGGCCTGCTGCTCGGCGTGGTAGGACGAGCGCACCAGGGGGCCGCTGGCGACATGGGAGAAGCCGAGCTCTTTTCCGAGCGAGGCCAGCTCGGCGAACTCATCGGGGTGGGCGTAGCGGTCGACGGGCAGGTGGTGCGGGCTCGGTTGCAGGTACTGCCCGAGGGTCAGCATGTCGCAGTCGTGCGCGCGCAGGTCGTGCATCACGTCCTCGACTTCCTCGCGCCGCTCGCCGAGCCCCAGCATGAGGCCGGACTTGGTTGGCAGGTTCGGGTGGCGTGCTTTGAACCCGCGCAGCAGCTCCAGCGACCAGCGGTAGTCAGCGCCCGGGCGCGCCTTGCGGTAGAGCCGGGGGACCGTTTCCAGGTTGTGGTTGAACACATCGGGGGGGGTTGCCGCGAGCACGTTGAGCGCCACCTCCATGCGGCCGCGGAAATCCGGCACCAGGGTTTCGATGTGAATGCCCGGCACGGTCTTGCGCAGGACTCCAATGCAGGCCGCGAAGTGGCCCGCGCCACCGTCGCGCAGATCGTCGCGGTCGACCGAAGTGATCACCACGTAGCGCAGACCCATGGCGTTCACGGTTTCGGCGAGGTGGCGCGGCTCCTCGGGATCGAGCGCCCGCGGCCGTCCGTGGGCGACATCACAAAACGGGCAGCGGCGCGTGCAGATGTCGCCCATGATCATGAACGTCGCCGTGCCGTGCGCGAAGCACTCGCCGATGTTGGGGCAGGAGGCTTCCTCGCACACCGTGTGCAGGGACTGGCGCCTGAGCACCGCCTTGAGGCGCTCGACCTCGCCCCCGCTGGCGGCGCGCACGCGAATCCAGCGCGGCTTGCGCAGCGGCGCCGACGCCGGCTCGACGCGAATCGGAATGCGCGCGGTCTTCGCCGCCCCTTTTTCGCGTCTGCTTGCCGACTGTGTCGATTGTCGCGAGTCGTTGCTCATGCCGTACCTGCGCCTGCCGCCTGCTCGTCGTCCTCGGGCGCGAGCATCCGCGCTCGCATCCCGAGCAGCCCGGCCAGGTGATCGGTCAGCCGCTCGCCCGCGGCCCCCACGTCGAGGTCGACGCCGAGCTCGACGAGCTGGGTGACCGCCATGCCCGGGTGTCCGCAGGGGTCGATGCCTCGAAAGGGCGTCAGATCCATGTCGACGTTCAGGCTCAGCCCATGGTAACAGCGACCATGGCGCACGCGCAGCCCGAGCGCGGCCACCTTGCGCTCGTCCACGTATACGCCGGGCGCGTCGGCACGCGCACGCGCCTTCACGCCGTGCTCGGCCAACAGCTCGATCACCGAGCGCTCCAGGATGCTGACCAGCTTCCGGATACCCAGCCGCCCGCGTGCCAGGTCGAGAAGCAGGTAGGCGATGAGCTGTCCCGGCCCGTGATAGGTCACCTGGCCGCCGCGATCGCTGTGCACGAGCGCGATCGCGCCCGGATCGATCAGGTGTTCCTTCCTGCCGGCCAGGCCGAGGGTGTAGACGGGCGGGTGCTGCAGCAGCCAGAGCTCATCTGGCGTGGCGCTGGTGCGATCGGCGGTGAAGGCCTTCATCGCTTCCCAGGACGAGGCATAGGGTACCAGGCCCAGTCGCCGCACCAGGAGTTCGGTGGCGTCTTTCACAGGGCCATTTTCACCCGCGTGCTGGCAACTAGGTCCCGATAGATGGAATTGAGCTGGGCCTTGCTCTCGGCCTCGATTACCACGGTCACCGCGAGGAAGCGCCCGCCCGCGCTGGAGCGCGAGGAGACCTCCAGTTGCGCGCCGCCCGGGGCATGCCTGCGGATGATCTCCACCACATGGGACTCGAATCCTGGACCGTGCGTTCCAATCGCCTTGATCGGGAAACGGCAGGGAAACTGCAGCAGGGTCTCTTCGGGGTGCTCGTCGCCCATCGCCGCCGCGC
>JBFKOE010000032.1:0-14081 GCA_041629015.1 Gammaproteobacteria bacterium | reverse complement strand
GTCGACGGCCAGGTGAAGCTCGCCTTCCTCGCCGAGGACGGCGGCGAGAAGGTGTTGGAGATCATCTCGGCGGGCATGGAGTTCGGCGAGGGGGTGATGTTTCTCGAGCGCCCGTTCCCGGTGTACGCGCAGGCCACCAGGGACACGCGCCTGCTGTTCATTCCCCGCGAGCCGGTCGTCGCCCAGGCGCTGGCCCAGCCGCGATTCGCGCTGGGGATGATCTCGGCGCTGGCCATGCGCCTGCACCGCATCGTGCGCGACGTCGAGGACCTGACGCTGCACGGCTCGAGCCAGCGGGTGATCGGCTACCTGCTGCGCGACGATCCGGGCAAGTGCCCCGAGAGCGGCCCCTACGAGCTGGAGCTGCCGGCCAGCAAGGGCCTGATCGCCTCGCGCCTGAACCTCACCCCGGAGACCTTCTCGCGGGTGCTCAACCACCTCTCGGCCGAGGGCCTGATCCAGGTCCGGGGCCGCAGCATTCGAATCCAGGACGTACAGCGGCTGGCCCGCTTCGGCCACTGAGCCCGCGCGCGGCGCCCGATCCTGCCCGGGGCCATGAGCCGGGGATCATGGTCTATCGTTAGGGTTGGCCCTCGCCGCACCCCGCCCCATGCCCCAAGCCCCTGAGATGTCGAAGGAAATCCGCTGGACCAAGGGTATCTGCGGCATCTGCCCGGCCGGCTGCTGGGTGGAGGTCGGCCTGCAGGACGGGCGCATGGTCGACATTCGCGCCGACCAGGGCCACCCGTTGGGCATGATCTGCCGCCGGGGCCGCCACGCCCCGGAGATCGTCTACTCCGAACACCGCCTGCGCCACCCACTGCGCCGCGTCGGGCCCAAGGGCACGCACCAGTTCGAGCGCATCTCCTGGGACGAGGCCTATGAGCTGATCGTCGCCGAGCTGCAGCGCATCAAGGCCGAGTCCGGCCCCGAGGCCACGGCGATCTACACCGGACGCGGGGCCTTTGAGCTCTCGCTATGCGATCTCTTCCAGCCCAAGGGGGTCGCGGTGTCCTCGGCCTCCAGCGTGCTCTTCCCCTTCGGCTCGCCCAACACCATGGGCGTGGGGGCGCTGTGCTACGTCTCCTTCGCCATGATGGCCCCGCACGTGACGCTCGGGCGCATGCTGATCGACCTGTTCGTGGACATCGAGCACGCGGAACTGCTGCTGGTCTGGGGCGCCAACCCGGCGACCGACTCGCCGCCGCTGGACATGCACCGGCTGGAGGCCGCCGCCCGGCGCGGCGCCGAGATCGTGGTCATCGACCCGCGCCGCACCGAGACCGCGCGGCGTACCGGCGCGGAGTGGATTCCCATCCGCCCGGGCACCGACGGCGCGCTGGCGCTGGCGCTGATCCAGGTGATGATCGAGGAGGAGATCCACGACGAGGACTTCGCCGAGCGCTGGTGCCAAGGCTTCGAGGAGCTGCGCGGCTACGCGCAGCACTTTCGGCCCGAGGCGGTGGAGTCGATCACCGGCGTGCCGGCGGACACCATCCGCCGGCTGGCGCGGCGGCTGGCGCGCGCCACCGGCGCCTGCCCGGTGATGTACACGGGGCTGGAGTACTCCGACAGCGGCATCCAGGCCATCCGCGCCGTGCTCAGCGCCTTCGCGCTGGCCGGCCAGCTCGACGTGCCCGGCGGGATCGGGATCGCGATGCGCGACACCCACTTCCCCGTGCACCGCGGCTGCCACCAGGAAAACCCGGGCGTGGATCGGGCGGTGGCCTTCGAGCGCTTTCCGCTCTATAGCCGCTACCGGGGCGAGGGCCACGCAAGCGGGCTGGTGCAATCGGTGCTCGAGGGCGATCCCTATCGCATCCGCGCGCTGCTGGTGCACGGCGCCTCGCTGCTCACCTCCTGGCCGCAGACGCCGCTCTGGCGCGAGACCCTGTCCAAGCTCGACTTCCTGGTCTGCATCGACCGCCAGCTCACCGCCGACGCGGCCTATGCCGACGTGGTGCTGCCGGCAACCACCATGTTCGAGATCGAGTCCTACATGGTCTACGGGCCGATCTTTCGCATCCGCGAGCGCCTGCTGGAGCCGGTCGGCGAGGCGCGCAACGACTTCCTGATCATGGCCGAGCTGGCCCAGCGCCTCGGCTACGGGCACCTCTACCCGCAGAGCGAGGCCGAGGTGCTGGAGCACGTGCTGGCCGACAGCGGCTACAGCGTGGACGCCGTGCGCGCGGCCGGCGGCTGGGTCAAGATCCCCACGCCCATGATGGAGTACAAGAAGTGGGAGAAGGGCGGGCTGCGCGCCGACGGTGCGCCCGGCTTCGACACCCCGAGCGGGAAGTTCGAGCTGCGATCGACGCTGCTGGAGGACTTCGGCTACGAGCCGCTGCCCCGCTACACCGAGCCCCGCGAGGGCCCGCTCGCCAACCCCGCCCTGGCACGCGACTTCCCCCTGGTGTTCAACTCGGGCGCGCGGCCGCAGACCGACTTCCGCTCCCAGCACCACGGCGTGGAAGGACTGTGCCGCGACAACCCCGAGCCGACGGTGGAGCTCAACGCCGCGGACGCCGCCACGCGCGGCATCGCGCCGGGAGACCTCGTCGAGGTCCGCACGCCGCGCGGCTCGGTGCCCTTTCGGGCGCGGGTCAGCGAGGACATCGTCGCCGGGGCGGTGGAGATCAACATGGGCGGCGGCGCGGCGGTCGGGCCCGCGGCCTGGCGGGAGTGGAACGTCAACGAGCTCACCGACCTCGAGGCCTGCGATGCGATCTCCGGATTTCCGGTCTACAAGGCGCTGCTCTGCGAGGTCGTGAAGACCGCCGAGGCGACGGACGAGGCCCGCGCCCTTGGCCAGGCGCGCGCGGACGCCTGCGCGTCACCCACCCTCGCCGGGCTGCGAGCGAAGCCCGCGCCCGCGCGGCACGTCTACCTGGACAACAACGCCACCAGCCGGCTCGCCGAGGAGGTGCGCGAAGCCATGCTGCCCTGGCTGGAGGCGGGCTTCGGCAACCCCTCGAGCATCCACGGCGCCGGCCGCGACGCCCACGAGGCGGTGGAGACAGCCCGGCGCCGAGTGGCGCGGCTGATCAACGCCACGCCGCGGCGCGTCCTGTTCACCGGCGGCGGCTCGGAGGCCGACAATCTCGCGCTCAAGGGCGTGGCCTTCGCGCTGCGCGAGCGCGGCGATCACCTGGTCACCAGCGCCATCGAGCACCCGGCGATCCTCGGGACCTGCGCCTTCCTCGAGCGCGCCGGCTTCCGCGTGAGCTACCTGCCGGTCGACGGCGACGGCCTGGTCGATCCCGGGGATCTGGAGAAGGCCATCGAGGACGGCACGATCCTGGTCTCGGTGATGCTGGCCAACAACGAGGTCGGCACCATCGAGCCGGTCGCCGGACTCGCGGCCGTCGCCCGGGCCCGCGGCGTTCCGTTTCACACCGACGCGGTGCAGGGGGCGGGCAAGGTCCCGCTGGACGTCGAGACGCTGGGGGTGGACCTGCTCAGCCTCTCGGCGCACAAGTTCCACGGCCCCAAGGGCGTGGGCGCGCTGTACCTGCGCAAGGGCATGGCGCTGGAGCCGCTGGTGCACGGCGGCAAGCAGGAGCACGGCCTGCGCGCGGGCACCGAGAACGTGGCCGCCATCGTCGGCATGGGCCGTGCCGCGGAGCTCGCGCTGCGGGAGCTGGCGCGCGCGGAGCAAATGCGCGGGCTGCGCGACCGCCTGGAGCAGGGCGTGCGCCGGCTGCTGCCAGACGCCCGGCTCAACGGCCACCGCGAGCAGCGGCTGCCAAACACCGTCAATCTCACCCTGCCGGGGCTACGCGGCGAGTCGCTGGTCGTCGCCTTGGACCAGCACGGGATCGCGCTCTCCTCCGGCTCAGCGTGCAAGTCCGGCTCCCCGGACCCGACCCACGTGCTGCTGGCCATGGGCCGCAGCGAGGCCGATGCCCACTGCGCGGTGCGCTTCTCCCTCGGCCGCGACACCGAGGAAGAAGACATCGACGCCACGCTGGCGGCGCTCGCGCGAGTACTCGAGGAGATGGAGACGACCGTGCGCTTTCTGCCCTGCAAGTAAGCCACCCCGTCGATCCCGGCCCCGTATAATTGGCCCCCGCGCGCCCGCCCGGCGAACCCCGGCGCCGCGGCGCGGACTAACTTCCGGTACGCATTCAGGCAACCCCGCGGAACCCCATGAGCAGACCCAAGCCCCACAAGACCTTCGAACTCGTTCGCACCGAGGCCATCGACTCCCTGCGACTGCGCGTGGAGCACTACCGCCACCAGGCGACCGGCGCCGAGCACTTCCACCTCGCCGCCGAGGACACCAACAACGTCTTCCTGGTGGCCTTTCGCACCGTGCCGATGGACTCGACCGGCGTGGCCCACATCCTCGAGCACACCGCGCTCTGCGGCAGCGAGCGCTACCCGGTGCGCGACCCGTTCTTCATGATGACGCGCCGCTCGCTCAACACCTTCATGAACGCCTTCACCTCGAGCGACTGGACCGCCTATCCCTTCGCCAGCCAGAACCGCAAGGACTTCGAGAACTTGCTGCGCGTGTACCTGGACGCGGCCTTCTTCCCGCGGCTCGAGGCCCTGGATTTCGCCCAGGAGGGCCACCGCATCGAGTTCGCCGAGCCCGACAAGCCGGACAGCGCGCTGGTCTACAAGGGCGTCGTGCTGAACGAGATGAAGGGTGCGATGAGCTCGCCGGTGCGCGCCCTGTGGGACACGCTGTCGCGCGAGCTCTTCCCCACCGTGACCTACCACTACAACAGCGGCGGGGACCCCGCGGCGATTCCCGACCTCAGCCACGAGCAGCTGGTCGCCTTTCACCGCAGCCATTATCACCCCTCGAACGCGGTCTTCATGACCTACGGCGACGTCGGCGCCGCAGAGCACCAGGCGCTGTTCGAGGACTGCGCGCTGGCCCGCTTCACCCGCCTGGATCTCGATATCCGGGTGCCCGACGAGCGCCGCTACGATGCGCCGCGCAGCATCGAGGACCGCTATGCGAGCGGCCCCGACGAGCCCACCGCCGAGCGCACCCACGTGGTGCTCGGCTGGCTGCTCGGGCCGAGCATCGAGCTCGACGAGCTGCTGACCGCGCACCTGCTCGCCGACGTGCTGCTCGACAACAGCGCCTCGCCCCTGCGCCACGCGCTGGAGACCAGCGAGCTGGGCACCGCCCCCTCGCCGCTGTGCGGCCTCGAGGACTCCAACCGGGAGATGGTGTTCGCCTGCGGGCTCGAGGGCTCGGAGCCCGAGCGCGCCGAGGCCGTCGAGGCGCTGATCCTCGGCGTGCTGGGCGAGGTCGCGGAGAACGGAGTCGACCAGGAACTGGTGGAATCCGTGCTGCACCAGCTCGAGCTCCACCAGCGCGAGATCGGCGGCGACGGCTTCCCCTACGGCCTGCAGCTGATGGTCAACGCCCTGCCGGCCGCGATTCATCACGGCGATCCCGCCGGCTACCTCAACATCGACCCGGTGCTGGAGCGGCTGCGCGGGCGCATCAAGGATCCCGGCTACATTCAGGGCCTGGTGCGAACGCTGCTGCTGGAGAACCCGCACCGGGTCCGCCTCACTTTTCGCCCCGACCCCGCGCTGGGCGAGGAGCGCGGCCGCGCCGAGGCCGAGCGCCTGGCGGCGATCGCCGCCAAGCTGGACGAGGGCGAACGCGCCCGCCTGCTCGAGCAGGCAGCGGCGCTGGAGGCCCGCCAGGGCCAGCAGGACGACCCCGAGACCCTGCCCAAGGTGGGGATCGAGGACATTCCGCACGAGCTCAAGATCCCGACCGGCGAGCAGCGGCCCGCGGGCGCCGTGCCAGCGAGCTGGTACGCCGCCGGCACCAATGGCCTGGTCTACCAGCAGCTGATCGTGGACCTGCCGCGGATCGAGGAGGGGCTGATCGATGTCATGCCCCTGTTCGCCAGCTACCTGACCGAGGTCGGCAGCGCGGGGCGCGACTACCGTGCCACCCAGGCGCGGCAGGCGGCCGTCACCGGGGGCATCAGCGCCTCTTTCCGGGTGCGCGGCGCCATCGACGACCTGATGGGCGGGCACGGCGTGTTCGTGCTCGGCGGCAAGGCGCTGGCGCGCAACCAGGCGGCCTTGGCGGAGCTGCTGGAGGAGACCTTCACCAGTGCGCGCTTCGACGAGCTGCCCCGGCTGCGCGAGCTGGTAGCGCAGTCGCGCGCGAGAGCCGAGCAGTCGGTCACCGACCACGGCCACATGCTGGCGATGACCGCGGCGAGCAGCGGCATCAACCCGGTGGGCGCGCTGGCCCAGCACTGGGGCGGGCTGGCGGGGATCCGCCGCCTGAAGGCGCTCGACGACGGCATGCGCGAGGATTCGGCGCTGGAGGCGTTTGCCGAGCGCCTCGCCGGCCTGCGCGAGCTGCTGCAGAGCGCGCCGCGCCAGCTGCTGGTCATCGGCGAGCAGGAACAGCTCGGCGCCATGGAGGAGAACCTGGCCGGGCGCTTCGCGCAGCCCGCGCGCCCGCTGAACGGCCACGCCTTCCGGCTGCCGTTCGCGGCCCGCCGCGTGCAGGACGCCTGGACCACCAGCAGCGCGGTGAACTTCTGCGCCCGCGCCTACGCCGCCGTGCCGCCCGAGCACGCCGACGCGCCCGCGCTCACCGTGCTCGGCGCCTACCTGCGCAACAACTTCCTGCACCGGGCGATCCGCGAGCAGGGCGGAGCCTATGGCGGGGGCGCCGGCTACGACGGCGACTCGGGGAGCTTTCGTTTCTTCTCCTACCGCGACCCGCGCCTGGCCGAGACCCTGGAGGACTTCGACCGCTCGATTGAGTGGCTGTTCGGGGCTCCGCAGGAGGGGCGCTTCCTGGAGGAGTCGATCCTCGGCGTCATCTCCCGCATCGACCAGCCGGCCTCGCCGGCTGGCGAGGCGCGCGCGGCCTTCCACAACGCCCTGCACGGGCGCACCCCTGAGCAGCGCCGTCGCTTTCGGGCACGGGTCCTGGAGGTGACGCTGGAGGATCTGCGCCGCGTGGCCGAGGCCTACTTGCGCGGCAAGCAGGCGCACACCGCGGTGGTGTGCCCGACCTCCGCGGCCGAGGCGGTGGACAAGCTCGGCCTCAAGGTGGAGAAGCTCTAGGGGCGATCGCACCCCGCGAGGCGGGGCGATCACCCACCGTCCGCGGGTGAGAAAGCCCGGCCTTCGCGGCCGCGTTGCCCCCGCCTACTGCTCCAGCACCTGGGGCCAGTTGGCGTCCGCCCTGGCGATGTTGCCGGGGATGTCCTGGCGCCACTTCCGCTGCACACCCTGGCTGTAATTGAGATACAGGCGCCCGTCGACCACCGCCCAGGCCCAGGGATCGGTGGTGGCGGTATAGCCGTTGGCGACCGCCCAGGCGCAGTAGCCACCGTACTGCGGCGCGTACTTCTCGGGCATGGCGACAAAGAGATCGCGGTTCTCGGCGCTGGTGAAGTACCAGTCCGCGTCCATGTAGCGCGTGGTGTAGGCCTCGCGGCCCTTGGTCGGGCGACCCGCGGTGAAATAGGCGACCGGGTCGTAGCCGCGGATGGCCCCTGAGCCGGAGCTGAAGATTGGCGGCTCCGCGGCCAGCGCGGTGCCTGACCAGAGGGCGAAGAGCATCCAACAGAGTAAGCGGCGCATGGCGCCTCCTGTTCGCGTCGTGGGGGATACCTGATCGGACCGGACTGACGCCCGCATTGTTTCACGGCCGGGCTGCGGCGCGGCCAAATCCGCGATGGTTGCGAGCGCCGCCGCGAATCACGCCACTCAGGGAAGGGGCAGCGGAGCGCGGGTCAACGCCACCGCGACCACGTAGCCGAAGGCGAGCACCGAACCGATGAAGGCCAGCACCCGGACGCGCCGCGGGACATGGCCGCGAAAGGCGATGAACCCCAGGCCGATGTGCACCAGCAAGCCGGCGAGCTTGGCGGTCAGCCAGGCATGCGTGCCAGGGTACTGGCCGAGCACGATCGCCAGCGCGATCCCCGCGGCCAGCAGCAGGGTGTCGTTGACGTGGGGCACGACGCGCGCGAGCAAGCTGCGCTGCAAGGGCGAGGCCCGCAGCAGCCACAGGCCGCGCACCGCATAGAGCGTGATGCTGAGCACCGCGCAGGTGATGTGCAGGGCGCGGATCTCGAGGTAATACTGGGCGAGCATGGAGGCGTTTAGCGGCGGGTCGGCGCCGACAGGCGGGGCGATGTCACAGCCAGAACCACCCGTGCGCGCCCGCTGCCGCCCCGGCCACGGTGAGCAGGCTGAGCGCGAGCAACACCCAGTGCACCCGCTGTGCGGCGTTGAGCGCGGCGGCCGGGTTCGGGACCGCGACCCTACCCTCGCCACGGCGGGCGGCGAGCGGCTGCACTACGAACAGGATCAGCGCGAAGATCAGCCACACGGCGATCATGGCGTACATCCACCACATGCGCGCCTCGGCGAACCTGCCCCAGGCGTCGAGCAGCACGAGTAGGTGCAGGCCGCTGAACCCCACCACCAGCACCGCCGCACGCGCCCACCACAGGAATCGTCTCACCACCCGCAGGAAGAACTCGAGGGCCGCTGCCGAATCGCCCCAGCGGCGCAGCAGCGGCAGCAGCACCACGGCGACGAAGCCCACGCCGCCGATCCACACCACCACCCCCAGCAGGTGCAGCACCCGCGGCAGGACATGACCAGCAATACCGTCCATCGGCCCTTACCCCGGCCTGCCGTCGATCCGCGGGCGTAGCCACACCGGCAGGTAACGCCCCGCCCAGAGGGACACGCAGGCCAGCCAGCCGATCGCCGCCAGAAGATTCAGCTGCGGCCAGCGCGCCAGGAGCGACGTGTCGGCCAGGGCACGAATCACCGCCGTCGCGACCAGGCCCCAGTAGCACCACCAGCTCAGCTGATCCATCTCCAGCGCCCGCCCCGAGTGTCCCAGCGAAACCCGCGTCGCCATGCCGAGCACCATGGCCGCAAAGAATCCGATAGTGAGCAGGTGCAGCGGCCCACGCCCCAGCCCCGCCGGATCCCCGGCGTAGAGGGCAAGACCGTGCGCCGAGTAGAGCGCCATCGCCGCCACGAGGACCAGAAAGGCGACGTGCAGCACCGCCAGCAGCGGGATGCGCAGGGCGGCCGCGGATGTCCAGGCGCGCGCGTGCACCGCGAGCAGCGCCGCCAGCGGCAGATCGGCGATCCAGGTCAGGGTCTCCAGATGCAGCATCTCCAGCACCCCGTGGGCGGCCAGGCCGGCAAGCAGCACCGGCAGCAGCGCACGTGGCAGCCGGCGGACTGGTCTCTCGCCCGACAGCGCCGACTCGGTGAAGAACGGCACCATGCGGTGGCAGACGGTGAGGAAGACCGGCGCCAGGAACAGCCACAGCCCGGCACGCACGCTGATGTCCAGCCGCATCCAGCCTGGGTCCGCCACCCACAGCGCGAATGCGGCCGCGCCCAGCCAGCCGGCCCCGTGGGCCGCGAGCAGCAGGCGCTCGTAGAAATGATCGGCCCCGGGAGTGGCGCGCACGACGCGCGCCAGCGCACCGATGCCCACCGCCCAGCCCGCCAGAAGCATGCCGATCCCGCCCAGGGCGAGGGCGCGGTGCAGGAACAGCCCCAGGTAAAAGGCGACCACCCCGAGCGCGAGCAGGCCGAACACGGCGAGGTAGCGCGACCGGGCGATCGGCGGCCCGTTGGTCCAGCGCGGGAAGGTGGTCATCAGAAAGCCGAAGACGAAGAACAGGAACAACGCGTAGAGCATTAGGAAGCCGTGCGCGGCGCCGGCCGGAATCACAACCGGCAGTGGCGCCCACAAGGCGCTGTAGCGCCCGGTCAGCTCGGCGGCCCAAAACACGACCGTGGCGATCAACTGCAGGGTGCCACCGAGGAACATCACCCGGTGAGGCGCCGCGGTAAAGACGCGCCAGGAGGCAGGGGTCGTGCCGGGGACAAAGGGACTCACTGCTGCACCCCCAGTTGGCGCGCGGCGGCGACGCGGCGCTGTTACAGTAGGCGGACATACTCGCCCCTCTCCCCACCCGTATCCTTGATGACCGTCAAGCGAATCGACTGCCTGCCGAGGGCGGCGTGAGCCGCCGCTCGCGGCTCACCTCGGCCGCGCCTCGAATACCGCCCGCGATTGCGCTGCTGGCGATCGGAGCAGCGGTCGCGAGCCTGACCTTGACCGGGCTTCCCGGCCTCGGCGCGGACATCGGCGGCTCCGGACGCCGGGCGATGCTGCTGCACCTCTTTCTCGCCGGCGGCGTGATGCCCCTGATCTTCCTTGCCATGGAGTTGTTCGCGCCGGTACTCGCGCAGGCTGCCGCGCGCACCGCGCCGGGAGGACCGGCGCTGCTGGCGCTCGCCGCCGGCGCCCTGGCGGTGTCCGGCCAGGTCTGGCGCCTCGAGCTGGCCCATGGCGGCGCGGCGCTAGGGCTCGCGGCCACGGGCTGGCTGGCCTGGCGCATACGCGAGCTCGCGAGCGCCTGCCTCGGGACCCCCCATCCCTGCCTGCTCTGGTACCAGGCGGCGCTGCTCTGTCTGGCCGTCGCGTTGGGCGCCCTGCTGCTGAGCCTGGCCTTCCCCGAGCAGTGGACGGCGCTGCGGCGCCTGCACCTGCACCTGAACCTGCTCGGCTTCGTTGCGCTGACCGCCTTCGCGACCCTGCAGGTGTTGCTGCCGACGGCAGCGGGCTACACCGATGCGGGGACCAGGCAGCGGCTGGTGCTGGCGCTGCCTTGGGCGCTCACCGGCACGCTCACCTCGGCCCTGGGCGCGGCCTGGTGGCCGCCGCTCGCCTGGGTGGGACCGGCGCTGTGGCTGGTGGCCCTGGCGCGCTTCGCGGGACCGGTGCTGGTCCGCACCCGTGCCGTGCTCGCCGACGGGCCGGCGACCTCGCTGCTGCTGGCGCTGGCCGGCCTGGGGACGGTGTTCGCGGTCTCGGCCCTGCACGGCTTCACGGCCGGCACCGGTGCCCGACTGAGCTGGATGTTCGTGCTCTGTTTTTTGGTCCCCCTGCTCGGTGGCGCGCTGGCGCATCTGCTGCCGCGCTGGCGCTTTCCCGGACCCGACAGCGAAGGGCGCCGGCGCCTGGCCCGGCGGCTGGCTGGCGGCGCGCGATCGCGCGCGCTGCTGGCTTTCACGGGTGGCCTGCTGGCGCTCGGCGAACTCGCCTGGGCGCCGCTGCTCGGCGCGGCGGCGGCCGGGGAGTTCCTGCTCCGCCTGGCCTGGGCGCTGGCCGAGCGGCCGGGCGAGGGGCTCAGCCCTCGCTGAGGCGCTTGGAGAAGATGACCTTGCCGTCGCCGGCGCGGAAGAAGTCGGGCAGTTCGGCGACCTGGCGGAACCCGCAGCGGCGATAGAAGGCGCGCGCCGGACGGTAGGTGTCGCGGCTGCTGGTGTCGACGAACAGCAACCGCCCGCCGAGTTCGGCGACCCGGTGCTCGACGCGCTCCATGAGCACCCGCCCGAGGCCGTCGCGCTGACGATCGGGATCGACCGCTAGCCAGTAGAGGTCAAAGCGCCCCTCGGTGCCGGGAATGGGCCCGAAGCAGGCGTAGCCGAGCAGGTGCGGTCCCTGCGCGAGGAGCAGGAACTCGTAGCCGCTCTCGGCGCCGCGCTCCAGTCGCTCGCGCACCAGTTCCTCGGCGATGGCCTCCTCCTCGGAACTGAACACGCCGGTCGCCGCCACCAGCGCGCGCACCGCCGCGGCGTCCTCGCTGCGCACCGCGTCGCGCCACTCCAGGTCGGCGGCGGGAGCGGGGGCCGCGCGCCGGCGCCGGCGCTGCTCGGCGCGCGGCGAGGCGATGGCGCCGGCCAGCCCGGTGAAGAAGGCGCGCGCGTTGGCGCCCAAGGTGCGCACCCGGTAGCCGCCCTCCTGGACGACCACCGTCGGCACGCCGAGCCCACCGATCAGGTGGCCGATGCGGGTGAAATCCGCGGGGCGGTTCGACCACGAGCCGGTCGGGTCGCCGGCGCCGGTGTCGAACCCGGTCGCCAGCACCAGGAAGTCCGGGGCGAAGCGGGCGATGCGGCTGAGCGCCCGGGCCAGCGCCCGGCGGTACTGCTCCGGGTCGAGCTGCTCGGGCAGCGGCAGGTTGAGATTGTAGCCCGCGCCCGCGCCGATGCCCTCCTCCTCGGCAAAGCCGCTGAAGTACGGGTAGGCGAAGCTCGGGTGACCGTGCAGCGAGACGGTGAGCACGTCGCGCCGGTCGTAGAAGATGTCCTGGGTCCCGTTGCCGTGGTGGTAGTCGACGTCGAGCACCGCGACCCGCCCAAAGCGGCTCAGGTAGTGGCCAGCCACCGCGGCGTTGTTGAAGTAGCAGAACCCCCCGAAGGCCCCGCGCTCGGCGTGGTGGCCGGGCGGGCGCACCAGCGCGTAGGCCAGGCGCCGGCCACCGAGCACCGCATCGGCGGCGGTCAGCGCGCACTCGACCCCGCGCACGGCGGCCGGGTAGGCGTTGCCGTTGATCGGCGTGAAGGTGTCGATGCAGAAGTACCCGGCGCGCAGCGGCAGCTCCTTGGGCGGGCGCGCGGCGTTGCGCACCGGGAACACGTAGGGGTACACGGAGCGCTCCATTCCCACCTGGGCGCAGGCGCGACGCAGGTAACTGACCAGGCGGCCCTCGTGCACGGCGCGGATGTGGCTCAGCGGGTAGCGGCGGGGCTCCATGCGCTCGAACATCCCGGTCGGCTCGATCTGGCGCAGGATCGCCTGGATGCGCGCCGGCGCCTCGACGTAGCCGCGCTCGCGCACGTGATGGATGTCGTGACGGTCATTGACCACCAGGGCGATGCGCTGCGCCGCGGCGGGCAGCGGGGCCAGCGGCTCGCCCTTGTGGTAGCGCGGGGCCCGCAGCACCACCGGGTCGTCGCGGAAGGAGCTCACCACCTGGCGCACGTACTCCGGCGGGCACAGCTCGCCGTACTTGCGCTCGAGGATGGCGCGCACGATCGCGCGGGTGCGCTCGCGCGAAAGCGGCTCGCCACGGCCGAGGCCGTCGAAGACCAGGTAGGGAGGATTGTCGTCGCCGGGGGTGAGCGGCGTCTCGTACTCGGTGTTGGCGATCGGCCGCGCGCCGTAGCGCTCGTAAAACCTCAGCCGCTGGACGTTCTGGCGCCGGACCGCTGCATCGGGCGAGAGCGCCGGGTCATCGGGCAGGGACTCGAAGAACAGGCCGGCCGCCCCCAGCGCGGCCGCCTCCTCGCGCACGCGCTCGTAGAGCGCGCCGCCGATGCCGCCGCCGGAACGGCCGGCCGCGCTGGCGATGTAGTCGAGATAGCAGAACTGCAGGTCGGGGGCGTGCAGCAGCAGGGCGAAGCCGCGCACCCGGTCGCGCGCGTCCTCGGCCACGAACAGCAGCGGGCGAAAGCGCTGCCGGAAGGGGTCGCGCAGCGTCTGCGGCAGCTTGTCGCTGTCGGCCGGGTCCAGGCCGGGCAGGCGCTCGCGCAGGATCTGCTGCACCTGGTGGACGGTGGCGGTGTTGGCCGGCGTGGTGTCGCCGGGGACCTGGCGGATTCGGAACATGGCTCTCAGCTGAGGCTGGGCGGCGCCACCGGTGCCGGGAAGCGGATCGGGCCCGCGGCGCGTCCTAGGCCGCCAGCGCGCCGGGCCCGGCGGGCAGCAGGCCGGCGATGAGCCGCGGGTAGTCGATTCCGGCGCGCGCGGCGGCGGCGGCCAGCCCCGCGTCCGGCGCCAGACAGGGGTTGGCGTTGACCTCCAGCACCCACGGCCTGCCCTGGGCGTCGACCCGCAGGTCGATGCGAGCATAGCCGCGCAGGCCGAAGCCGTGCCAGCACTGCTCGGCGAGCCGGCTCAGCTGCTCGAGCAGCGCGTGATCCGCGGCCGGGAAATCGAAGCGCCGGCGGGTGTTGCGATAGGCGAAGCTGTCGCTGTCCCACTTGGCCGCATAGTCGACGATGCGCGGCTGGCCAGCGGGAAAGTCGACAAACTCGATCTCGGCGGGCGCCAGCACCCGGGGCTCGCGCTCGCGACCGACGACGCTCAGGTTGAACTCGCGCCCGTCGATGAAGTGCTCGGCAAACCAGGCGCCGCCACGCGCGGCGAGCGAGCGCAGCCGCGCCGCCGCGAGCCCGCTCTCCTCGACCACGCTCTCCGCGTCCACGCCCACCGAGGCGTCCTCCGCCACCGG
>JBFKOE010000031.1:0-14086 GCA_041629015.1 Gammaproteobacteria bacterium | reverse complement strand
CGCCCGGGGCATGCCTGCGGATGATCTCCACCACATGGGACTCGAATCCTGGACCGTGCGTTCCAATCGCCTTGATCGGGAAACGGCAGGGAAACTGCAGCAGGGTCTCTTCGGGGTGCTCGTCGCCCATCGCCGCCGCGCCCGGCGCGCGCCTAGCTGCCGCAGGTCGCGGCCTTGTAGGCTGCGAAGTGTGCGTACATTTGCCGCCATAGCGCGCCGGCCTCACCGGAACCCACCGCCCGCCCATCGAGCCGCACCGCCGGGATCACCTCGCGGGTTGAGCTGCTGATCCAGATCTCGTCGGCCATTTGCAGCTCCTGCAGGGACACCGGCCGCTCCTCGCAGGGCATTCCGTTCGCCAGCGCCAGCTCGACGATCAGGTCGCGCGTGACGCCGCGCAGGATCTGGTTGTCGGCCGGCGGCGTGGCGATCGTGCCGCCCTTGACCACGAAGACGTTGCTCGCCGAGCCTTCGCTGACCATGCCGTCGCGGATCAGAATCACCTCATCGGCGCCCTGGTCTTTGCCTTGCTGTTTTAGAAGGACGTTCGCGAGCAGGGCGGTCGCCTTGATATGGCATCGCAGCCAGCGATTGTCGGGTACGGTGACGGCCTGAATGCCTCGCTCCAGCATTGCCGCCGGGACGGCCTTGAGTGGCGTGGCCATTGCGAACACGGTGGGCTGAACCTCGGCGGGAAAGAGGTGATCGCGCAAAGGCGCGGCGCCGCGCGTGACCTGCAGATAAAGCGCCTGGTCACCGCCGCCGTTTTGCGCCACCAGATCCTCGAGCATGGCGGTCCAGGCGTCGGCGTCGAGCGGGCTGGCGAGCCGGATCTCGTCTAAGCTGCGCTCGAGCCGGCGCAGGTGCTCGGGCAGACGAAACGGTCGGCCCGCGTAGACCGGAATGATCTCGTAGACCCCGTCACCGAACAGGAAGCCGCGATCCATCACCGAGATCGTGGCCTGCGCCAGGGGCAGGTGGCGCCCGTTCAGGTAACAGATCCGACCGTCCTCGCTCATCACAGGTCCCCGCGGTCAGTTGAACCACAGGCGCATTTCGTCAACGATGCGCTGGAAGAAGTTGCCGACGCCGACGTCGGCCAGCGCCACCAGCGGGCGCTGCGCCTGGGTTTCGCCCTGCAGGCTGACGGTCACCACACCGAATTCCTGACCCTTGCTTGCCGGTGCCAGTATGTCGGGTTTGAGGTCCATCGTGGCCTTGAGCAGCCGATAGTTGCCGCGGGGTATGGTGACGAACAAGTCACTCGCCAGTCCCAGCGGCAACTCGTCGTTCGCGCCCTTCCAGATTCGCGCGCGCGCCAGCGCATCCCCGGCCGCGTACAGACGATGGGTTTCGAAGAAGCGAAAACCGTAGTTCAGCAACGTCTGGCTGGCGCGGGCGCGCGTCTCCTCGCCGTCGGTGCCCACGACAACCGAGATTAATCGCATGCCGTCACGCTTGGCCGAGGCGACCAGGCCATAGCCGGCCGATTCCGTGTGTCCGGTTTTCACGCCGTCGACGCTGGGATCACGCCACAGCAATTTGTTGCGGTTGTATTGCGAGATGCCGTTGTAGGCGTACTGCTTCTCCGAATACCAGCGGTAGCCTTCGGGAAAGTCGCGGATCAGCGCGCTGGAGAGCATGGCGATGTCACGGGCGCTGGTGTAGTGCTCAGGGTCCGGCAGACCGGTGCTGTTGGTGTAATGGGTCGCGGTCAGCCCGAGCAGGCCCGCCTGGTGATTCATGAGCTCGGCGAACGCCGCTTCGCTGCCCGCGACGTGCTCGGCGAGCGCGACGCTGGCATCGTTACCGGATTGAATGATCATCCCCTTCAGCAGCACCTCGACCGGCACCTTGTCGCCGACCTCGATGAAGGTGCGCGAGCCCGGCATGCGCCAGGCGCGCTCGCTCACCCCGACCGGGTCGCCGAGCTGGATCTTGCCCTCGCTCAGCTCACGCAGAACGATGTAGGAGGTCATCAACTTGGTGATGCTCGCCGGCTCGATACGCTGGTCGGCATCGGTCTCGGCGATCACCTTGCCGCTGTCGAAATCCACCAGGATGTAGCTGGGGGCCGCCACCTGGGGGGGGGCGGGCACCGGCAGGGACTGCGCCGCGGCGGCGCCGGCAAAGAGCAGCAGGGTCAGCAGGCCGGCCATCGGGCCGGCGGTCTTCGATATGAGGTGTGTCATGGTTCCCGGGGTTCTTGCGGTCGGCTGAATGGATTTCCGCCCGTGCCGGGCGGCGAAAGGGCGGAATTGTACCGCGACTGCGGGCGGGTGGCTAAGGGAGGGTCAGTCGATGACGACGTGCGGGTCCTCGACGCCCATCCGGCCGAGCGTCAGGGCAAGCTGGTCGGCCTGCTCGACCGAGCTGATCGGCCCGATCCATACCCGATAGATCGTCTGGCTGCCGTTGATCGCCGGCATGACGTGAATCAGGCCCATCGCGGTGTCGTTGAGCCGGGCGCGCAGCCGATCGGCGTTGTGGCGGCTGGCGAAGGCGCCGACCTGCAAGTACAGCCCAGGCGGCCTGGAGAGGGGCGGTGCCAATTGCTCCGCGACGGCCACGGCCCGAGGTCGCGCCTCGGGGGTGATCGCCCGGACCTCCACCAGGCCGGTGCCTTCGGCGGCAATGCCGAGCTTGGTGGCCGCGGCGTAGGACAAGTCGATTATGCGGTTGGCGTGAAAGGGGCCGCGGTCGTTGACCCGCACCACCACGCTCTGGCCGGTGCGCAGGTTGGTGACTTCCACGTAGCTCGGCAACGGCAGTGAAGTGTGCGCCGCGCTCATCGCGTACATGTCGTAAGGCTCGCCGCTGGAGGTCGGGCGGCCGTGGAACTTCGTCCCGTACCACGAGGCTATGCCGCGCTCGACATAGCCTCGCGCGCTGTTCATGACGAAGTAGCGCCGGCCGTTCACCACGTAGCTCGGCGGGTTGCCGGACTCGCTGCGCCGCTCCACGCGCGGTACGGCGTCGGGTATTGCCAGCAGGTCGATGCGGTGCTCGGGCGCGCCGTCCCGCGGCTCGAAGGTGGTGAGGCCCGCGCAGCCACTTGCCAGCAGGGGAGCGAGGAGCATGACCAGGCGCGCGCGCGGTCCGGCCTTCGCGCCGCTCATTTCAGCGGTCCCCGCCACCCGGCTGCGCGGTCTGGAGTTGACCGCGCCGCCCGAGGATTTCGCGACTCAGTTGATACACCGCCATGGCATACAGGATGCTGTGGTTGTAGCGGGTGATGACATAAAAGTTCTGCAAGCCGATCCAGTGCTCGGGCTCGCCGCGGGTCTCCAGCCGAAACAGCGTGGCGGCCGCGGTATCATCCAGCTCGGCATCAAACTGAACGCCATTGCGGCGCAGCTCGCCCACGGTGCGGGTCGGCTTGGGAGACCCGCTGAGGACCGCGTCGACCTTCGCGGCGTCGATCGAGGCCTGATAGGTGATCGGGTCGCCCGGTTGCCAGCCGTGGCGGACGAAGTAGTTGGCAATGCTGCCGATCGCATCGGCGTCGTTGCCCCACAGGTCGCGGAAGCCGTCGCCATCGAAGTCGATGGCGTAGGCGCGATAGCTGCTGGAGATGAACTGCGGCCGGCCCATCGCACCCGCATAGGATCCAACCGGCTCCAGGGGATCGAGGTTTTCCTCGCGCGCCAGCAGCAGGAACTGCTCCAGCTCGCGACGGAAGAAGGCGCTGCGGGGTGGATAGTTGAACGCCAGCGTTGCCAGGGAATCGAGCACCCGGAAGCCGCCGCGGTGGCGGCCGTAGCGAGTCTCCACGCCGAGGATCGCGACGATGATCTCGGGGGGAACCCCGAAGGCCTGCTCGGCCTTTTCGAGCAGCGCCGCGTTCCGATCCCAGAATCGTACGCCCTCCTCGATGCGCGAGCGGGTGACGAAGATCGGTCTATAGGCGTACCACGGCTTGGCCTCGGCGGGGCTGGCGATCGCCTCGAGTATGCGCGGGACGAGCTTGGCGCCGCGCAGCAGGACCGTCAGCTCGCCGGGCTCGAAGCCATGCTTGTCGGCCAGTTCCAGGACGAACTGCTGGATCTGCTCGGCCTGGGCGGCCTGCTCCTCGGCGCCGGCCGGAATTGAGGTTCCGGCGAGCGACAACAGGGCGATCAGCGGGGCAAGGCGGGCGCAGTTACGCCGAAGGGGAGGCATCACGAAGGGGCTATCTCGTCACGAGCTGGCGATGGGTGTGCACCGACATCAGGATACCGAAACCGGCCAGGATGGTCACCATGGAGGTGCCGCCGTAGCTCACCAAGGGCAGCGGCAGGCCGACCACGGGAAGCAGGCCGACCACCATGCCGGCGTTGACGAACACGTAGATGAAGAAGGTCAGCACCAGGCTGCCGGCGAGCAGGCGCGAGAAGGTGTCCTGCGCGTGGGCGGCGATGTAGAGGCCGCGCAATACGATGAGCGAATAAAGCGCCAGCAGTGCCAGGCAGCCGACCAGGCCCAGCTCCTCGCCGAGCACCGCGAATATGAAGTCCGTGGATCGCTCGGGCAGGAACTCGAGGTGCGATTGGGTCCCGTTCAGCCAGCCCTTGCCATACATGCCTCCCGAGCCAATCGCGATCTTCGACTGGATGATGTGGTAGCCCGCGCCCAGGGGATCCGATTCGGGGTTGAGGAAGGTCAAGACCCGGCTGCGCTGGTAGTCGTGCATGAAATACCAGAGCACGGGGGCGGTGCCGGCGGCCAGGGCGCCGGCGACCGCGATGATGCGCCAGCGCAGGCCGGCCAGGAACAGCGCCATCGCGCCTGCGCCCAGGACCAGCAGGGCGGTGCCGAGGTCGGGTTGCTTGGCGATCAGCAGCACGGGCGCGACGATCAGCGCCACGCACACGCCGAGCCGAGGCAGATCCGGCGGCAGGTTCTTGTCGCGCAGGTACCAGGCGACCATCAGCGGCACGGCAACCTTGGCCAGCTCCGAGGGCTGGAAACGAAACACCAGCAGGTCCAGCCAACGTTGCGCGCCCTTGCCGACCTCGCCGATCAGCAGCACGGCACTGAGCAGGACCAGCGCCCCCAGGAACAGCACCGGCGTGAGCAGCTGCAGGTAGCGGGGTGGAACTTGCGCGACCAGGAGCATGACCGCGAATCCGATCCCCAGGCGCACGCCCTGACGGGTCAGCAGCACGCCGTTCTGCTCGCTGGCGCTGTAAAGGATCAGCAGTCCGGCGCCGCACAGCAGGAGCAGCAGAAGGAACAGCGTCGGGTCCAGGTGCAGGCGGGCCAGCAGTCGATTGAGCAGCTCGCCGCGGGTGGCGACGAAGGGGGCGGCGGAGGTGGTGGTCAAGCTCACGGCGCCTTGTCCAGCAGGTAGGTGTCCATGACCTTGCGGGCGATGGGCGCCGCGACCGCGCCGCCGGAGCCACCGTGCTCGGCGACCACCGCGACCGCGATTCGCGGCTGCTCGGCGGGCGCAAAGGCGACGAACAACGCGTGGTCGCGCAGCTTGAACTCGACCTCCTCGGCCTCGTATTCCTCGTCCTGCGCGATGGCAAAGACCTGGGCCGTACCGGTCTTGCCGGCAATTCGATAGTCGCCGCCACGGGCGATGCCGCGGGCCGTGCCGCGCAGACCGTGCACGACCTCGGTCATGGCGCGCAGCATGCGTTGCCAGTTCTCGGGGTCGCGCATCGGCACTTCCGGATGCAGGGTGTCGGGCGCGATCGGGCGCTCCTCGGCCGCGCCGCGGCGCTCGCTCAGGAGCACGCGCGGCGCGTGCCGTTGCCCGGCCGCCGCCAGCGTCGCGGTCGCCGAGGCGAGCTGCAGGGGCGTGGTCAGCGTGAAACCCTGCCCGATCCCGGTGATCAGCGTCTCGCCGTGGAACCACGCCTCGTTGCGCTGCCGGCGCTTCCAGTCGCGTGAGGGCAGCAGGCCGGAGGCCTCGCCCGGCAGGTCGATCGCGGTCCGCGTCCCGAAGCCGAAACGGCTCAGGTAGGCGTGGATACGGTCGATTCCCATGGCGAAGGCGAGCTCGTAGAAGTAGACATCACAGGATTGCACGATCGACTGGTCGAGATCGACCTCGCCGTGGCCCTCGCGCTTCCAGTCGCGGTATCTGCGTTCGTCGCCTTCCAGTTGGTAGTAACCGATGCAGAAACTTCGCTTGTCGGCATCGATGACGTTTTCTTCCAGGGCACCGAGTGCCAGGATCGGCTTGATGGTCGAACCGGGCGGGTACTGGCCGTTGAGCGCACGATTGAACAGTGGCTTGCCCTCGTTCGCCTGCAGGCGCTCGAAGTCGCGCGCGGCTATGCCGGTCACGAAGGGATTGGGGTCGTAACCGGGCTTGGAGATGAAGGCGAGCACCGAGCCGTCGTTGGGGTCGAGGGCGACAACGGCGCCGTTGAGCTCGCCGAAGGCCTGGTAGGCCGCCTGTTGCAGCCGCAGGTCGATGTTGAGCATGAGGTCGCGCCCGGGCTCGGCAGGCTGGCGATCGAGGACGCGCAGCACGCGGCTCTCCGCATTGGTCTCCACGCGCCGGTAGCCCACCCTACCGTGCAGCCGGTCACGTAACTGCGTTCGACGCCGATCTTGCCGATGTGCTGGGTGGCGCTGTAATTGGTCGCATCGAGTCCGATCAGTTCCTCCTCGTTGATGCGCCCCACGTAGCCGATCACGTGCGCGGTCAATTCGCCGTGCGGGTAGTGGCGGATCAGGCGCGCCCGCACCTCGACGCCCGGGAAGCGGTGGCGGTTGATCGCGAAGGCCGCCACCTCGTCGTCGTTGAGCCGGGCGCGCAGCGGGATCGACTCGAATCTGCGCTTGCGGCGCAACTGCTTGCGGAAGCGCTCGACCTCCTCGTCGGAGATCGCTACCAGCGTACGCAATTCGCCGAGGGTCAGGTCGAGATTCTCGATCTGCTCGGGAATGATCTCCAGGCTGAACGAAGGGATGTTTTCCGCCAGCACGTTGCCGCGGCGGTCGTAGATCAGGCCGCGGGTGGGGGCCAGTGGCTCGATGCGCACGCTGTTGTTCTGCGACAGCGTGGTGTAGAGGTCGTGGCTGAGGACCTGGAGATAAACCAGCCGGCCGGTCAGCAACAGGAACAGCGCGCCGATCAGCACCAGCGCCGTCAGCACGCGGGCGTTGAAAAGCCGGGTCTCCCAGTAGTAATCCTTGATCAGGACGCGTGACACGAGTGCCTCGGTTCAGGCAACGCGGTGGCGACGCCGCAGGTGTCGCAGGGTGATGAACACCCAGGGCCACAACAGTGTGCCGGTGAGGCTGGCGCCCCAGTAGGTCCAGTCGCGCGGCGCGCGCCCGGTGACGCCCATGGCCCAGAGGATCACCAGCTGGTAGAGAAGCAGCAGAACCAGCACGGTGAGTGCCTGCTGGCGCACGGGGAACACGCGGATGCGCTGGTGCAGGAGCACGGTGAGATAGGCGATCAATGCGAGGCCGAGGGCGTGTTGGCCCAGCAGGGTTCCGGTCAGCACGTCGAGCAGCAGGCCGACGACCCACGCAATGCCGACGCCGACGCGATGGGGCAGGGCCATGCACCAGTAGATGATGACCAGCGCCGACCATTCCGGGCGCAGCGGCTGGGCCCAGCCGGGCAGCGGCACCACCGTCAGCATCAGCGCCACGATGATGCTGAGAGCGATGACCAGGCGACCCTGAGCGCGTGGCCCGCTCACTGGACCGTTGCCTCCGCGGCTGGCTGATTCGCGCCCGGGCCGGCAGCGGCGTTACCCGCGGCGGGCGCATCGCGCGCCTCCTCGGCGCGCCAGATCAGCAGCACCTCGCGACTGCGATCGAGATCCGCGACCGGCTTGGCGATGACGGTCGCGAACGGCTCGCCGGGCACCACCTGGACCTCGCTGACCCGCGCCACGGGATAGCCGCGCGGGAAGCGCCCGCCCAGGCCGGAGGAGACCAGCAGGTCATCTGCGCGGATGTCGGCATTGTTGGGCAGGAAGGGGATGTTGAGCTGATCGATGGACCCGGTTCCCATGGCGATCGCGCGCAAGCCGTTGCGGTTGACCTGCACCGGTATGGCGTGCGCCGGATCGGTGATCAGCATCACGGTGGCAGAGAGCGGCCCGGCGTGCACGATCTGGCCGGACACGCCCATGGCGTCGACCACCGACTGGCCGAGATATACGCCCGCCAGCGCGCCCTTGTCGATCAGTACCTGGTGGCGGTAAGGATCCAGATCGACCGCCAGCAGTTCCGCGACCAGGTATTGGTCTCCGAGCCGGAAGGTCGAATCCAGCAGCTCGCGCAGGCGGATATTCTCCGCTTCCAGGGCGGCCAGGCGCTGGTGCTGGGCGAGCAGCGCCTGCATCTGCGCGCGCAGTGTCGTGTTCTCCTGCTCGAGCTGGGCGCGGCTGCGCAGCGTCTCCGAGGTCCAGCGGGCGAGATCGACCGGGAGATTGACCGCGTACTGGATCGGGTACACCAACACCGACAACGCCGAGCGCACCTGCTCCAGCCTTTGCTGGCGGTGATCCACGGCCATCAGGATCAGGGAGGCGAGCAGAAAGACGATCGCCCGCAGGTTGAGCGACGGACCCTGTGTGAATAGCTGCTTGATGGCGCGTCTCGTCTCTTGCTGACGACGCGGGGGGCCGTCGGCTCGAGGCTACTCGACCGCGAAGATGTCCCCGCCGCGCTCGTCGATCAATTCCAGCGCCCTGCCACCGCCGCGGGCCACGCAGGTGAGCGGGTCCTCGGCAATCACCACCGGCAAGCCGGTCTCTTCCATCAGCAGCCGGTCGAGGTCGCGCAGCAGCGCGCCACCGCCGGTGAGTACGATGCCGCGGTCGGCGACATCGGAACCGAGTTCCGGGGGCGTCTGCTCGAGCGCGGTCTTCACCGCGGCCACGATGCCTGCGAGCGGCTCCTGCAGCGCCTCCAGGATCTCGTTGCTGTTGATGGTGAAGCTGCGGGGTACGCCCTCGGCCAGGTTGCGGCCCTTGATTTCGGCCTCCAGCACCTCGCTGCCCGGGTACGCCGAGCCGATTTCGACCTTGACGCGCTCGGCGGTGGAGTCCCCTATCAGGGTGCCGTAGTTGCGCCGAATGTAGCTGATGATCGCTTCGTCGAACTTGTCGCCGCCGATTCTCACCGACGAGGAGTAGACGATGCCGTTAAGCGAGATCACCGCGACTTCCGAGGTGCCGCCCCCGATGTCGAGGACCATGGAGCCCTGCGCCTCCTCGACCGGCAGCCCCGCGCCGATGGCCGCGGCCATCGGTTCCTCGATCAGGTAGACCTCGCGCGCGCCCGCCCCGGCAGCCGATTCCTTGATCGCGCGGCGCTCGACCTGGGTCGATCCGCAGGGCACGCACACCAGCACTCGCGGGCTGGGGCGCAGGAAACGCGACTCGTGCACCTTGTGGATGAAGTACTGCAGCATCTTCTCGGTAACAGTGAAGTCGGCGATGACCCCGTCCTTCAACGGCCGGATGGCCATGATGTTGCCGGGCGTGCGACCGAGCATGCGCTTCGCCTCGGCGCCGACCGCCGCGATGCTCTTGGCTCCGCCGCGGCCGCGGTCCTGGCGGATCGCCACCACCGAGGGCTCGTTGAGGACGATGCCCTGGCCGCGCACATAGATCAGGGTGTTGGCCGTACCCAGATCGATGGAGAGGTCGTTGGAGAAGATCCCCCGTAACCGCTTGAACATTTGTTGTTTTCTGCCCGCTGGGAAAATGTGCCGCTACTGTAAACAAACGCTTGGGATTGGGCAAGGCGGCGCCCTGTGATACCTTTCACATCCTCTTGTTTTTGGGCGATAAATCTTGGAGGCGGCATGAGTCTTTCGCGATCCGACGTGGAAGGGATCGCCCACCTCGCGCGGCTGGCGATCGACGAGGCGGACATCCCGGTCTACGCCGGGCACCTCAGCGACATCCTCGAGTTCGTGGCGCGGATGAACGAAGTCGATACCGAGGGAGTGTCGCCCATGGCTCACCCGCTGGACGCCAGCCAGCGTCTGCGCCCCGACGAGGTCACCGAGCACGACCAGCGCGAGCACTTTCAGGCGATCGCGCCCGCCGTCGAGGCCGGGCTCTATCTCGTGCCCAAGGTCATCGAATGACGCGGTGGCCCACTCGGTTCGTCGCCGGGCGAGCGTGCGCTCGGCCGCGGCGACTCCAGCAAGCACATGCATAGGCAATCGCTGGCGGAGCAATCCCGCGCCCTGCGCGCCCGGGAGATCTCCAGCGTGGAGCTCACCGAGCTGCATCTGGCACGCATCGCCGGCGTCGGCGCGCCGCTCAATGCCTTCGTGACGGTGGCCGCCGAGCGGGCCCTCGCCGACGCACGCGAGGCCGACGAGATGCTCGCCGCCGGGTGCGGCGGAGCGCTGACCGGCGTCCCCATCGTGCACAAGGACATCTTCTGCACCGAGGGCGTGCGTACCTCCTGCGGATCACGAATGCTCGACAATTTCATCGCCCCTTACGATGCGACCGTGGTGGCGCGACTCAAGCAGGCCGGGGCGATCATGCTGGGCAAGACCAACATGGACGAGTTCGCGATGGGCTCCTCCAACGAGACCAGCTGGTACGGCCCGGTGCGCAACCCCTGGGCCGCGGATGCGGTCCCCGGCGGTTCCTCGGGGGGTTCGGCGGCCGCCGTCGCTGCGCGCCTGTGCGCGGGCGCCACCGGCACCGACACCGGCGGCTCGATCCGTCAGCCGGCGGCCTTGTGCGGGATCACCGGGCTGAAGCCCACCTACGGAAGGGTGTCGCGCTACGGGATGATCGCCTTTGCCTCCAGCCTGGATCAGGCCGGCCCGATGACGCGCTCGGCGGAAGACGCGGCGCTGATGCTGAACGCGATGGCCGGTTTCGATCCGCGCGACTCGACGAGCGTCGATGAACCGGTGCCGGATTACGCTGTCGGCTTGAACGCCGATCTCACCGGCCTGCGCATCGGTTTGCCGCGCGAGTATTTCGATCCGGGACTGAGCCCGGAGGTCGCCGCCCTGGTCGAGAAGGCGATCGACGAGCTGCGCACTCTGGGTGCCGAGACCTTGGAGATCAGCCTCGCCAACAGCGCCCTGGCGGTGCCAACCTACTATGTCGTCGCGCCGGCGGAATGCTCATCGAACCTGTCGCGTTACGACGGCGTTCGCTTCGGTTACCGGTGCGAGGAACCGCGCGATCTCGAGGATCTATACAAGCGCTCGCGCGGCGAGGGTTTCGGTGCCGAGGTCAAGCGCCGGATCATGATCGGCACCTATGCGCTCTCGGCCGGTTATTACGACGCCTATTACCTGAAGGCGCAGCGGATGCGCAGGCTGATCAGCGACGACTTCCGCCAGGCTTTCGAGCGCGTCGACATCATCGCCGGGCCAACCACCCCGACGGCCGCGTTCGGAATCGGCGAAAAGGCCGACGACCCGATCACCATGTACCTCTCGGACATCTACACCATTGCGGCCAATCTGGCCGGGCTCCCCGGCTTGTCGATCCCCTGCGGACTGGTCGAGGACAAGCCCGCCGGCCTGCAACTGATCGGGAACTATTTCACGGAGGGAAGACTGCTTAACGTCGCGCATCGGTACCAGCAGGTGAGCGATTGGCACACTCGGACCCCGCCGGGCTTCGAGTAAGGGGCAAGGAACGCGGGCCCTGGCTCGGCGCTCGTCACCCGCGATTCGGGACTTACACATGCAATGGGAATCGGTGATCGGGCTGGAGATACACGCCCAGCTCGCGACCAAGTCGAAGATCTTCTCCGGCGCCTCGACGGCCTACGGCGCGCCGCCCAACACCCAGGCCTGCGCGGTCGATCTCGGGCTGCCGGGTGTGCTGCCGGTGCTCAACGCCGAGGTGGTGCGTATGGCGGTGATGTTCGGGTTGGCCACCGACTCGACGATCGCGCGGCGCTCGGTGTTCGCGCGCAAGAATTACTTCTATCCCGACCTGCCCAAAGGCTACCAGATCAGCCAATATGAGCTGCCGATCGTGCACGACGGGCATCTGGAGGTCGCCGTCGAAGACGAGGGCGTAAAACGCATCGGCATCACCCGCGCGCATCTCGAAGAGGATGCCGGCAAGTCGCTGCACGAGGATTTTCACGGTATGAGCGGTATCGACCTGAATCGCGCGGGTACGCCGCTTCTGGAAATCGTCTCGGAGCCGGATCTGCGCTCGGCGCGGGAGGCGGTCGCCTACATGAAGGCGCTGCACACCCTGGTCCGCTACCTCGGAATCTGCGACGGCAATATGCAGGAGGGCTCGTTTCGCTGCGACGCAAACGTGTCGGTACGACCTGCCGGGGAGGAGAAGCTGGGCACGCGCAGCGAGATCAAGAATCTGAACTCCTTCCGATTCGTAGAGCGCGCCATCAATTTCGAAGTGCAGCGGCAGATCGAGGCCCTTAAGGGAGGCGCGAAGGTGGTGCAGGAGACCAGGCTCTACGACGCGGAGCGCAACGAGACCCGGCCCATGCGCACCAAGGAGGAAGCCAACGACTATCGTTACTTCCCGGATCCGGACCTGCTGCCGGTTGAGCTCGACGCTGAATTCATCGAGCGGGCCCGCGCCTTGTTGCCAGAGCTGCCGCGGCAAAAGCGCGCGCGCTTCCAGGCCGACTACGGACTGAGCGAGTACGATGCCGGCGTGCTGACCGCCTCGCGCGAGCTGGCCGACTATTTCGAGGCGACGGTGAAGGCGGCCGGCAGCGAGGCCAAGCTGGCGGCCAATTGGGTGATGGGCGACGTGGCGGGCGCGCTCAACAAGGCCGGGCTGGAGATCAGCGAGAGCCCGGTCGGCGCGGAGCAGCTCGGCGGGCTGCTGCGGCGAATCCTGGACCAAACCATCTCGGGAAAGATCGCCAAGGAGGTCTTCGAGGCGATGTGGGAGGGCGGGGGTGAGGCCGACGCGGTGATAGAGCAGCGCGGGCTGAAACAGATTTCCGATGCCGCGGCGCTCGAGCCGGTGGTGGTGGCGGTGCTCGACGAGCACCCGCAGCAGCTGCGTGACTACTTGGCCGGCAAGGAAAAGCTGCTCGGATTCCTGGTCGGGCAGGTGATGAAGCGCACCCGCGGCCAGGCCAACCCGGCGCAGGTGAACGAGCTCATCAGGCAGCTCGCGGAAAAGCGGCGCTGAGCGTGGTTGGCCCTGGGCGGTGCCCGAGTCAGGGCTGCGATTCAAGGTGAGCGAGACCGACGTACTCAGCCGTTTCCTCTTCGAGGGCAACCGGGTGCGCGGGGAGATCGTGCACCTGGATGCAAGCTGGCGCGCCGTTCAGGGCGCGCACGATTATCCGCAGGCGGTGCGCTCGGTGCTGGGCGAAGCGGTCGCCGCCGCGGCGCTGCTAACGCCGACCCTGAAGTTCGAGGGCAAGCTGCACCTGCAGGTCAGCGGCGAGGGTGCGATTCCTCTGCTCCTGGTCCAGTGCACCAGCGATCACACGCTACGCGGCTTGGCGCGCTGGTCGCAGGACATGACGGATGAGCCGGCCCCGGCGCCGTTTCGCGACGCGCGCCTGGCGATCACCGTGGACCCCACGGCCGGACGCGAGCGTTATCAGGGCATTGTGGAGGTGTCCGGCCCGCACATCGGCGTCGCCCTCGAAGACTACTTCCTGCGCTCCGAGCAACTCGAGACGCGTCTTTGGCTCGCCGCGGATTCCCGCCGGGCCGCCGGCCTGCTGCTGCAACGCCTGCCGGGCGAGGCCGAGGATGCCGATGCGTGGAACCGCGTGCAGCAGCTGGCGGCGACGGTCACCTCGCGCGAGATACTGGAGCTCGCGCCCCAAACCCTGATGCACCGGCTGTTCTCCGAGGAAGACCTGAGGCTTTTCGAGCCGATGCCGTTCAGCTTTCGTTGCGGCTGCTCGCGCAGCGGTATCGAGACGCTGTTGCGGGGGATGGGCCTCGCGGAAGTACGCGCGATCCTCGCGGAGCAGGGCGAGATCGAGGTGAGCTGCGAGTTCTGCGCCCAGCGCTACCGCTTCGACGCGGTGGACGCCGAGGGCCTGTTCGCGGCGGTCGCTCCGACTCCAGGCAGCGGCAGCCAGCACTAGCGCCCGCGGCCCGCCGCCGGCGCGCCTCGCCTGATCAGAGGCGATGGCAGCTCAGGCAAAGGGCGCTGTTGCTGTTGTCGAT